>CAPNAQ010000027.1 GCA_948663505.1 uncultured Clostridia bacterium
TGGATATAAAAAATTTAACACTAACTGAAAAAATAGGTCAAATGATAATAATTGGACTAGATTCAAACTATATAACAGAGAGAATCAAAAATATGATACTTGAATATAAAATAGGTGGAATAATATTATATAGAAAAAATTTTAAAACTTATGATGATATGATACAACTAATAAATGACTTAAAAAATTTAAATAAAAAAAATAAAATTCCACTATTTATAGCTATAGATCAGGAAGGGCGGAAGAGTAAATAGACTTCCCCCTGATATAAAAAATCTACCTGCTGCAAATAAATTAGCTTCTCTTAACAATATTGATATAGTTGTAGAAAGTGCAAAAATAACTGGTGAAATACTAAAAAAGTCAGGATTCAACTTAAATTTTGCACCTGTATTAGATATAAAACGTTTTAGCGATAATCATGCTATTGGTGATAGATGTTATGGAACAAATAAGGAAGATGTATCTAAATATGGAATTGCTGTTATGAAAGAATTACAAAATCAAGGTATACTGTCAGTTATAAAACATTTCCCTGGACATGGTGCAACTAAGCAAGATTCTCATGCTTTATTGCCAGTAATTAATTCAAGTTTTGAAAGCTTAGAAAAAGAAGATATGTATCCTTTTGAGCAAGCTATTAAACAAGGTGCTGATGCTATTCTTGTGGGACATTTATTAATAAAAAAAATAACTGGAATTTATCCAGCTTCATTATCAAGAAAATTTATTACAAAATATTTAAGAAAAAAGTATAGATATAAAGGATTAATTATTACTGATGATTTAAAAATGAAAGCTATAAAATTGATATATGGATCTCAATTAGCAGTTGAAAAAGCATTTAAGGCTGGTAATGATATTGTTATCTTTAGATTTACTCATTCTGAAGAAAAAAGTATTTTAAATAAAATTATAAATTTATCCCGAAAAGGAAAAATTAAAGAATCTCAAATTAACAGAAGTGTGAGAAGAATTCTTAAAATTAAAGAAAAATATAATATCTCAGATGAATATATTGTTAAAAATTTAGATTTAGAAAAAATTAATACTGAAATTCAAAACATTAGAGATTTATTTTAAAAATGTTCAAAAGGAAACGTCCCCGTTGGACATTGCACAAAATAATGTCCAAATGGAAACGTCCCTCTTGGACATTACTTCTTTATTTGCCTTAATTTTTTAAAAAAGTCCTTTAATATTTCTTCACACTCTTCACATAAAATACCTTTTTCAAACTCAACTTTATGATTAAAAGTAAAATCTTCTAATAAATTAAATACTGAACCAATTGCACCAGTTTTTTTATCTTCTGCTCCAAAGTATACTTTTTTTATTCTGGAATTAATTAATGCTCCTGCACACATAGAACATGGTTCTAAAGTTACATACATCTCACAATCAATTAATCTCCATGAGTTTAATTTTTTACTTGCTTTCTGTATTGCTAATATTTCTGCATGTTTTGTAGTGTCATATTTTGTTTCTTTTAAATTATGAGCTCTTGCTATTATCTTACTATCTTTTACTATTACAGCTCCAACTGGTACCTCTAATTTATTATATGCTTTTTTGGCTTCTTTTAAAGCTTCTTTCATAAACTTTTTTTTATATTCCATTTACTCATTTCTCTTTTCTTTGTTATAATTATTCTAACTCTCTATTCATTTTTAAATATTATATCATCAATAACTCTTCCATTCTTGCATTACAATATATATTGTCTAGTAAATTTCTTTTTGTTAAAAATACATTTTGTTCTAGTATAAATTATATTTATTTTTCAATCTTATCTTCCCTCACATGCTAAAATTATAACATATTCTTTTATTAAATACTAGTGTATCAAGATGATATAAAAATGTACCTAGAAACCTTTTCTAGATACATTTTTTATAAAGTATATTTTATTCTTGTTCATCATCTTCAGTACTAATACCTGTATTTAGATATCTCTTCATACCAGTACCAGCTGGAATTAACTTACCAATAATAACATTTTCTTTTAATCCAACTAAGTCATCAGTTTTACCTTTAATAGCAGCTTCTGTAAGAACTCTTGTTGTCTCTTGGAAAGATGCTGCTGATAAGAAGCTATCTGTTGCAAGAGATGCTTTAGTAATTCCAAGTAAAACTCTATGACCTATAGCAGGACGTTTACCTTCTGCAATTGCTTCATTATTTTTATCTTCAAAATCATACATATCAACCAATGATCCAGGGAACATATCTGTATCTCCATTATCTTCAACTCTAACCTTTTTAAGCATTTGTCTACCAATAACTTCAACGTGTTTATCATTTATATCAACACCTTGGTTTCTATAAACTTTTTGAACTTCAGATGTTAAATATTCATAAACTCCTTCTGGTCCTTTTAAAGTTAATATTTCTGATGGATTTATAGAACCTTCAATCAATGGATCTCCAATTTCTACTATATCTCCATCTCTAACTTTCATTTTTGATCCAAATGGTATTGTGTATGTCTTTGAGTCGTCTGATGATGTAACTATTACCTCTTTTTTCTTCTTTGTTTCTTTTATTTTAACTTTTCCTGCAATTTCTGTAATAATTGCAACTCCTTTTGGTTTTCTAGCTTCAAATAATTCTTCAACTCTAGGAAGACCTTGTGTAATATCCGCTACACCTGCAACACCACCAGAGTGGATGGTTCTCATTGTAAGCTGTGTACCTGGCTCTCCTATTGATTGAGCAGCAATGATACCTACTGATTCTCCTATTGACACTAAGTTTCTTCTTGCTAATCCCATTCCATAACATTTTTGACATACACCATGTTTTGATCTACATGCTAAAACAGAACGCACTTCTAGTTTTTCTATTCCTGCTTCTACAATTTTATCTGCTATCTCCTCTGTTATCATTGTTTCTGTATCAACAATAAGTTCTTTTGTTTCTGGATTATATACATCATTAACTGTATATCTACCAATAAGTCTTTCTTGCATTTTTTCAATAACTTGGTTTCCATCTTTAATATCATAAACAACTAAACCTTCATGTGTTCCACAATCGTGTTCCCTAACTATGATGTCTTGTGATACATCAACTAATCTTCTTGTTAAATATCCTGAGTCAGCTGTTCTTAAAGCTGTATCTGAAAGTCCTTTACGTGCACCATGGGCAGATATAAAGTATTCTAATGCGTCTAATCCTTCTGCAAATGATGATTTAATAGGAATTTCAACAGCTTTACCTGTTGTACTTGCCATAAGTCCACGTATACCTGCAATTTGTCTTAATTGTCCCATATTACCTCTAGCTCCAGATTTAACCATCATATATGTTGGGTTTAAGTCATCAAAGTTATCTTCCATTGCATCACTTATTTCCTTTGTTGCAACTTCCCATACTTTAATTACAGAATTATATCTTTCATCATTTGTTATTAATCCTCTAGCATATTGTTTTCTTATTGTTTCAATTTGCTTATCTGCTTCTTCAAGTATGCCCTTTTTTGCTCCTGGCACCTTTACATCACTCATTGAATACGTAATACCTGCAAGTGTTGAATACTTAAATCCTAATGATTTTATATAGTCTATTACTTCTGCTGATTCCACAACACCATGTACTCTTATTACTTTTTCTATTATTTGTCCCATAGATTTTTTCATTACAGGAAAATCTATTTCATATTGGAATGGATCTTCTTCTCTATTAATAAATCCTAAATCTTGTGGTATACCTTGGTTAAATATTATTCTTCCAACACTTGTTTCTATTTTTTTAGATCTTATTTCTCCATTAATATTTTTTGTTATTCTGACAAATATTTTCGCATGTATTCCTATATCATGATTTTCATATGCCATTATAGCTTCTTCTGGATCTTTAAAGTATTTTCCTTCACCTTTTTCACCTTCTAAAACCATTGTTAAATAATAACTTCCTAAAATCATGTCTAGTCTAGGTACTGCAACTGGTTTACCATCTTGTGGCTTTAATAAGTTATTTGTTGCAAGCATTAAGTATCTTGCTTCTGCTTGTGCTTCTAATGATAATGGTAAATGAACTGCCATTTGATCTCCATCAAAGTCAGCATTGAATGCTTCACAAACTAATGGGTGAAGTTTTATTGCTCTACCTTCAACTAATACTGGTTCAAATGCTTGTATACCTAATCTGTGTAATGTAGGTGCACGGTTTAACATTACAGGGTGATCTTTTATAACATCTTCTAATATCCCCCATACTTCTGGTTTTAATCTTTCCACCATTCTCTTTGCATTTTTAATATTTTGTGCAATCCCTCTTCCAACTAATTCTTTCATTACAAATGGCTTAAATAATTCTACTGCCATTTCTTTTGGAAGTCCACATTGGTATATATTTAATTCTGGTCCAACAACAATAACAGAACGTCCTGAATAGTCAACTCTCTTACCTAATAAGTTTTGACGGAATCTTCCTTGTTTTCCTTTTAGCATATCAGATAATGATTTTAATGGTCTATTTCCAGCTCCTGTTACTGGTCTTCCTCTTCTACTATTATCAATTAAAGCATCTACAGATTCTTGTAACATTCTTTTTTCATTTCTAACAATTATTTCTGGTGCTCCTAATTCTAATAGTCTTTTTAGTCTATTATTTCTATTTATAACTCTTCTATATAAGTCATTTAAATCTGATGTAGCAAATCTACCACCATCTAATTGAACCATTGGTCTTAATTCAGGTGGAATTACTGGTACAACTGACATTATCATCCATTCAGGTCTAGTATTAGAAATTTTAAATGCGTCAACTGTATCTAGCCTTTTTACAAGTTTACTTTTCTTTTGCTCACTTGCATTTTCTAGCTCTTTTCTTATTTCATTAGATAATTTATCTAAATCAACTTTTTGTAAAAGCTCTTTTAATGCTTCAGCTCCCATTCTAGCTTTAAATGAACCTTTTCCATACTTTTCTTCTGCTTCATGATATTCTTTTTCAGTTAAAACTTGACAATTTGATAAATCTGATGTTCCTTTATCTACCACTATATATGAAGCAAAATATACTATTTTTTCAAGGTTTCTTGGTGATACATCTAAAATTAGTGCAATTCTACTTGGAATACCTTTAAAATACCATATATGTGCCACAGGTGCCGCAAGTTCAATATGACCCATTCTTTCTCTTCTTACCTTGGCTTTTGTTACTTCAACACCACATCTATCACATACGATTCCTTTGTATCTAACTCTTTTGTATTTTCCACAGTGACATTCCCAGTCTTTTGTTGGTCCAAATATTCTTTCACAGAATAGACCATCTTTTTCTGGTTTTAATGTCCTATAATTTATTGTCTCAGGTTTTTTTACTTCTCCTTTTGACCATTCTCTTATTTTCTCATCTGATGCAATCCCTATTTTTATTTTATTAAAAATATCTAATTCGTCCACGTTTTTTCCCCCTAATTTTTTGTCCAAATAGGATGGTTATTTTTGGACATTTTTGTCCAATTCAGACACATCCTATTCCAAAAAGACTCACCCTATTTGATTTTATAGGTAATTTCAAAACAGTTTTGAAATCTATCCTTCGCTGGTGCAATTCCATCCTGTCGATTTCTCACCTTTTGAAATTTATTTAGTTATATTTATTATAAAATGAAATAAATTAGGTATATTACTAGGCAATTCGGAAAAGAAAATTTGAGGCGTACTCATGTACGTTGATAATTTTCTTTTTCGAATTAACGACGTAAGATGCCTGATTTAGTTCATTTAAAACGTTGCTTTTCATTCATTTTATAGTAAGTCCTCATCATTATCAATATTATCCTCTGCCAAATCACTATCAAAAATAACTTCATCATCTTCGTCATCTAAGTCCTCAAAAAGTTCGCTATCATCAACATCTTCTTCATCAAGTAAAATATCATCAGACTCTTCTTCATAACCATCAGCCAATTCATCATCAACAATAACATCTTCTTCAGGCTCTATCTTTTTGTCTTTATCTGGATCATATTCAATACCATCTTCAATATTTTCCTTTAATTCAAGTTCTTGATTATCTTCAGAATACAATCTAACATCTAATCCTAATGATTGTAATTCTTTTACTAAAACCTTAAAGCTTTCTGGAACACCTGGTTCAGGAATATTTTCTCCTTTAACAATTGCTTCATAAGCTTTAACTCTACCAACAACATCATCAGATTTAATTGTCAACATTTCTTGTAATGTATATGCTGCGCCATAAGCTTCCAAAGCCCAAACTTCCATTTCTCCAAAACGTTGTCCACCAAATTGTGCTTTTCCTCCAAGTGGTTGTTGTGTAACCATTCCATAAGGTCCTGTTGAACGAGCATGTATTTTATCATCTACTAAATGGTGTAATTTTAACATATACATTACTCCAACTGTAATCGGACTTGCAAATGCATCTCCTGTTCTTCCATCATAAAGTATTGTCTTTCCATCTTCACTCATTCCAGCTTCTTTTAATAATTCTTCAACATCTTCTTGTGTTGCTCCATCAAATACTGGTGTTGATACTTTCCAACCTAATGCTCTTGCAGCTCCTCCTAAGTGAACTTCAAGTACCTGACCTAAATTCATACGAGATGGAATACCTAGTGGGTTTAGTAATATATCTATTGGCGTACCATCTGGCATAAATGGCATATCTTCTTCTGGTAATATTCTTGATATAACACCTTTATTTCCATGACGTCCTGCCATTTTATCTCCAACTGATATTTTTCTTTTTGTTGCTATATAACATCTAATTATTTGATTTACACCTGGTCCTAATTCATCTGAATTATCTTTAGTAAATACCTTTACATCAACTATAGTTCCAGCTTCTCCATGTGGTACTTTTAATGAAGTATCTCTAACTTCTCTAGCTTTTTCACCAAAGATTGCTCTTAATAATCTTTCTTCAGCTGTTAATTCTGTTTCCCCTTTTGGAGTAACTTTTCCAACTAAAATGTCCCCTGGTCTAACTTCTGCACCTATTCTAATAATTCCATTCTCATCTAAGTCTTTTAATACATCATCACCAACATTTGGAATATCTCTTGTTATTTCTTCTGGCCCTAGTTTTGTATCTCTACATTCACAATCATATTCTTCTATATGAATTGATGTAAATACATCTTCTTTTACTAGTCTTTCATTTAATAAAATAGCATCTTCGTAGTTAAATCCTTCCCAAGTTGAGAATGCAACCAATACATTTTTTCCTAATGCCATTTCTCCATCTTTTGTTGATGGTCCATCTGCTATTGCATCTCCTTTTTTTACTTTTTCACCTTTTACTACTATTGCTCTTTGGTTAATACATGTTCCACCATTTGTTCTTTTGAATTTTCTTAATTTATGTACAACTGTTTTTCCATTATTGTATTTTACTGTAATTGAGTCTCCTGTTACTTTTTGAATAACTCCATCATCTTCTGCTAATACTAATATTCCAGAATCTTTTGCTGCTCTATATTCCATACCTGTTCCTACAAGTGGTGATTCTGTTATCATTAATGGTACTGCTTGACGTTGCATGTTTGAACCCATTAGAGATCTTTTTGCATCATCATGTTCCAAAAATGGTATCATTGCAGCAGCTATAGATACTAATTGTTTTGGCGATATATCTATATATTGAACTTTGTTTTTATCAACTTCTATAATTTCATTTTTAAATCTTACTCTTATTCTATCATTTGTAAATTCGCCATTTTCATTCATTGGCTCAGATGCTTGAGCTATTATGTAATTGTCTTCTACATCTGCACTCATGTATTCTACTATATCAGTTGCTTTATGTGTTTCAGGATCTATTTTTCTATATGGTGTTTCAATAAATCCATATTCATTTATATTTGCAAATGATGAAAGTGCTGATATAAGACCAATGTTTGGCCCTTCAGGTGATTCTATTGGACATAATCTACCATAATGTGTGTAGTGAACATCTCTTACTTCAAACCCTGCTCTTTCTCTTGTAAGTCCTCCTGGTCCTAATGCAGAAATCCTTCTTTTATGTGTTAATTCTGAAAGTGGATTTGTCTGATCCATAAATTGTGATAGTTGTGAACTTCCAAAAAATTCTTTTATTGAAGATGTTATAGGTTTTGTGTTTATTAATGTTTGTGGTGTTATAACATCTAGGTCCTGAACTGTCATTCTTTCACGTACAACTCTTTCTAATCTTGCTAAACCAATTCTAAATTGATTTTGCAATAGTTCTCCAACACATCTAATTCTACGGTTTGCTAAATGGTCTATATCGTCTGGTTTTCCTAATCCATGAGATAAATTTAATAAATAATTAATTGATGCTATCATGTCTTCTGTTGTAATGTGTTTTGGTATTAATTCATTTATTCTTTCTTTTAATATTTTTAATAAATCTTTTTCATCAGTATTATCAATGATATCTTTTAATACTTGATAATTTACCATTTCTTTTATATGTAAAGAGCTTAAGTCAATGGCTGGTAATACTTTATGAATATTTACAGTTCCATTTCCTATTATTCTTATTGTTTTTTCTCCAACGACTATATCAACTATATTAATTCCTGAATTTTGAATATTTTCTGCAATTTCCTCTGTTATTATTTCTCCTGCTTGTACAAAAACTTCGCCTGTTTCATTATCCATAATGTCTGTTGCAGCTGTTTTTCCTTTTATTCTTGTTGCCAAACTTAGTTTTTGATTAAATTTATATCTTCCAACTTTTGCTAAGTCATATCTTTTATTATCATAGAATAATCCATCAAATAAGTTTCTTGCAGCTTCTACTGTTGGTAATTCTCCTGGTCTTAATTTTTTATATATTTCTATAAGTGCATCTTCTTGTGTTTTTACTGTATCTTTTGATATTGTTGCTGATAATAATTGCTCTTCACCAAATAATTCTCTTATTTGGTCATCTGAAATTACTCCAATTGCTCTTAATAATGTTGTTACTGGTAATTTTCTTGTTCTATCAACACGAACATAAAAAATGTCATTTCCATCTGTTTCATATTCAAGCCATGCTCCTCTTAATGGCATAACTGTTGAAGTATATGTCTTTTTTCCTGTTTTTGTATCAAATTCTTCAGTATAATAACATCCTGGTGAACGTACTAATTGGCTAACTACAACTCTTTCTGCTCCATTAATTACAAATGTTCCACTATCTGTCATTAATGGAAAATCTCCTAAATAGATTTCTTGTTCTTTTATTTCTCCTGTTTCTCTATTTATTAAACGTACTTTTACATGTAATCTTGTTGAATATGTAGCATCTCTTTCTTTTGCTTCTTCTAACGTATATTTTGTTTTATCTTCCATATAATAATCAAAAAATTCAAGGACAAGATTTCCAGAATAATCTTCTATTGGTGATATGTCTTTTAATACTTCTCCTAACCCTTCTTCTATAAACCAGTCATATGAATCTTTTTGTACTTTAATTAGGTTTGGCATTTCTATAAAATCACCAACTTTTGCGAAATCTTTCCTTGAAGCTTTTTCATATTTTATGTCTCTTATTTTCAAAAAAATCACTCCTTTAATAAATGTACTTTTTGTACATTTTCATCATTTTTCTAAAGCAGTTTGGGATTTATTTGATTTAAGAAAAGTCCTTCTTAGAATATATCTATTTTATATTTAATTTAAGTAACCTGCTTTTTTTACTTATTTTAATTATTTTTTGATATATTTAATTCCTCTTTTCTTAAAGATTTAACTTAGTATTCTTGATTTGTTTCTTTTGAATTAATTTTTTGTATTTCTGAAAAAAACTTGCATAACGTCAATTTATATAATAACACAAATTTAATTCAAAAGTCAACTATTTTGGTAAATTTCCTAGGGTAATTTGTTTCTTTTGAAATTTATTTTGATAAATAGCATTCTGTAAAATATATAAATGACATAAAAAATAAAAGGGTCTTTTATTGAACTCTACTTTTGGGGGTATAGTTCATTTTACAGACCCTTTTTAAATCTTTCTTTTTACTATCTTCCATTATAAATTGCATTATTTGATACACTATTGTTTATATGTGTGATTATACTTGGAAAATAATTTAGATATTCTTATTCTTCTACTAAAGATACTTTTTTTAAGTTAATATTTGAAAAATCAGCTTTTATTCCTGCATATTTAATATTTTGACCAATTAGATCATTTGTATCTACAATTAAACCATCATTATTTATTTTTAATTTTATTTTTCCACTTGTTGTTCCTAAACCAACATCATTTCCAACTCTAAATATTTTTTATATAATAGCACATTTTCTATCATATAATTTTCTAATATGAACTTTGTGCTTGTATTCCAAAAGTATATTCATATGTTACATTTTCATATAAACATAAATTATATCATAAGTACTTATTTTTTAATCTCTTCTTTTAGCAAAAATAGACAACATTCTTAAAAAGATGTTAATGAAATCTAAATACAACTCCATTGCTCCATATATATGCAATTTAGCTTGATCTAATCCTTCTTCATATTGTAAATTTTTAATTTTATTCATATCATACATAGTAATTCCAAAAAATACCAATAAAATTACCCAATCTAAAACAATATCTAACATGCTATTTCCCATAAACAAATTTATAACACTTAAAATAAGGCCTACAATTAAAACCCCAAATAATACAGTATGCCAACTACTTAAATCTTTTTTTGTTTTATATCCATATAATGCTAATCCTCCAAATAAAACTGCTGATGCTATAAATAAATATATAATTGATGATAATTCAAATACATAAAATATAACAGCCATAGATACACCATTTATCATCGCATAAATAAAATATAAAATTCCAACTATAGTAGGCGGTAACTTTTTAAATAAAAATGAAAATAGTAATACAACTACAATTTCTACAACTAATAGAATATTAAACGAATCAGTTAATAGTACTCTTAAAAATAATCCTGATGAGTATGTATACCATGCCATAATAGCAGTCCCTAATAAACCCAAAAACATCCAAAAAAATGTCTTTGGAATTAATTTTGTTTCATTATCCATATTTATATTTCTCCTCTCTTTTTGTTATATAACAATATATAAGGTTATCAGTTGATAAATCAAGAATTTCCATAATATTACCTAATTTATAGTCGATAATTATACTAAAATTAACATACAAGTACAATTGTAAAAAAGCAATAATTATATAGGAATAAATAAAAACGTCTAAAACAAATAATAAAATAATTATTTTTTTTCATATTTATTAGCAAATCTAGAAAAGTTTTCATTATGATATGGTATTAAACTTTCATTTATATTTACAAGTAACTCATGGCTCTTATTATCATTAGTCTTTATTGTTAAACTTTTTACTTTACTATTAAATATACTAAATTTTCTAACCTTAATTTCTCTAATATTTTCATATGGTATAAAAAAGTATGAATTTTCAGTTATTTTTAATTTTGAAATATTTGCTGCAAATAAGAAATCAGTAATCTTTTCAGGATTAAGATAAAAAATTCCTAAACCATTTTCTGTTGCATTTATTAAAAGTGCATTGTAAGGATATTCCATACCTCCTTTAAATCCACTTTTAGCTTTAACTGAATTCTTAAAAGCTATAAAATAGCAATTTTCATTTCCCTCACAATTAACACTTCAAAATAATTCTTTTACTTTCTCTAAAGTATTAAATTCTTCCATTTTCTCTCCTTTCAAAAAATTTATTTTATAATATCATATAAAAAAAGTGCTTGTCAATCTTACAAATTCTTAACCTTATCAAACATCTGGTGGTATAAATGTTATTATTCAGTGTAAATAGTATTTAATGCTCATTCATTTTTGTTTTATTGCTTTTTTAACCAATTAACTATTTTTGCAAAAATTGAAGTTTTATATTTAACTATTGTAACATTATCTTTTATTGGTATATTATTTTGAGGTGTACTATTTATGTTATTTTTGAATAAATTATATAAATTTTCTTGTATTTCTTTTGTTATATTTCCCTCATTTTTTAAATATATTCTATATAAATCGTTTTTTACTTTTATATTTGGACACCAATAACAATAATTAAATATTGCCAAAATTGTCATTGTTTGCTTTGATAGTTTCGTTTTGTCTACTGGATTTTCTTTATTTATATTTATTTTATAGTCTTGAAGTTTTTCTTCTCTTAATATTTCTAATATCTTTAATGGAATTTTATTTAGATATTCATGTGGCATATTTTCTAATACTTGGTATACCTCTGTATAAGCTTGTCTCATTTCATAATTCATATATTTTCTTCCTTTAATAAATTATATTTTTTAATTCATTTGGTATCATAAATCCATATTTAATTTCTAGTTCATCTATAATTTCATTATCTTCTATAATATTATTTTGAATTACATATACAATCCTATTTTCAGATAAACACTTTTTAACATTTCCATATTTTGAATCTTCAATTTCAAATAGCACTTTTAATTCTTTATTTTCAATGTTTATTTTTAGATTTTCCATTTAATCATTCTCCTTTAAATTTTCTTCCCTATTTTTATAAGTTTGATTAGTCATCATAACTTGTGAAACTCTTTTCATATCACTTAGTGTAATACCTGCGTCTTTGGTTTCTTGCATTAGTTGAATATCTAATTGAGTCATATCATCTACAATTCTTCTTGGAAGTTCTGACATTGCTAATTCTAATTCTCCAGATTCGTTTAATATATAGGTATATGAAACTATTTTTTTATTTTCTATCCTACAAAATTTTACATTATTTTCTAAGATATGTATTTCTGAAAATTTATTTGATTGACTTTGGTTGAATTGTTTTGCTTTCTCTAATAAATTATTATTTCCACTACTATATAAAGTATAATAAGTTTTTTGCCCATTTTTATAATCTTCTTTAAATATATTGTATGGATGTAATACTTTACCATTTGCATTATAAATATGAGTGTTTGTCCAAGTAACTGAAATATTATTAGGATTTTCTAAACTTTGTTGATCAATTAATTCATAGTAAGAGCCAATCTTCTTGTAATAAAAATTCTGAATATTTTCTATATTATCATATTCAAATATGTTTAATAGCATATCATCTTTTGAAAAATCTGCTTTAGTAATATAAAATTTTTGCAAGTTATTTAAAAAAATTTCATCAAAAAAATTCCCCCACATTTGTTTGATCTCTGATATAATTTTTGATATATCATTTAAAGATAACTCTTTGTGTAAATTGTGTAAAGACTCATTTAATATAACTTTAATTCTATCTTCATCAATACCAATTAACGAATTTATAAATCTAGAGATTTTTCTTTCAACATTTTTTTCTTCCATATCATCACTTAATCTTTTATATTCGTTAATATTAAAAGAAGTTAAATTTACTTCTTTAGCTATTTGTGGATCAATTCCATGATAATATAATTCATAATTTCCATCTATTATTTTATAACTAAAATTAGATAATATCTTTTTAATATCCATATCAGGTAAAAACTTTAAATCTTCGCCATAATGCTTAAAAATGCATCTTAACATATCAGATTTTGAAAAATCAGTTTTATTAATAATTTTATGCTCTACACAATACTCTTCAATACTTTTTCCACATTTAGAAAAATCTAGTCCATTTTTAGTAAATTGTTTATATTGCCAAATTCTCTTTCCTAAACGTATAGACTTATTCTTGTCAAATACCACTTTTTGTACATCATTTGCTAGTTCAGGAGTGTCAATATTCATCGAAATATCAGAATTATGAAATTCAATCATTGATTCTATTATTTGTCTTTTTACTTGAAAATTGTCTGTTTCTTTTATTGTTTCTAGTGCATTTTGAGAGAGATTTTCTATAATATGGCATAAACGTTTGTAATTATTATCATATAAATTTTTTTGATCATTATCTAAACATGAATTTGTATTAAATCTTACTATATTTAGCCAATCAGAAAATTGAATTGATTTATCTAATAGAAATATAATGTTATGATCTATATTTTTTGTTTCTCTAATTTGATAATTTCTTTGTAAACTATCACCAAAAAAATACTTAAGTGGTCTATTTACTTCATCATTACTTTTTAATTTTGCAAAGTAATGGTCTAACATATTATCCTTACCAATAATAGCAAATAATACCTTTGTAACATCTTTTTCTTCTTCATATGTTTCACTAGTGTTCATTCCTAAAATCTCTTCAGTTAAAAGTTGTGTAATTCCTTCATTAATGGACTTTCCCCATATTTTAATTGTTCTATCTTTTGTATAAATCCAGCGTTCATCTTTATGATAAAAAGGTTCTTTCTTACTTTCTTGTGTTATCTCAAATCCAGTTTTAAGTGTTTTTAAATTAGTGTCTTCGTACATACTAAAAGATAGAGCATGTAAAAATTCATGGACAACAAACTCTTTAAATTCTAATATAGAATGTGTTTTATTTAAGTCAATGTTAATTATTTTTTGTACTGATTCATAACTTCCAACTCTATTTCCTTTTTCAGGTTCATAAGTTACATTTTTAATGTTTTCATTTAAACATTCTCGAATTTCGTCAATTGAAAAATATTTTCCTATAACATGATTATCATCTAAAATTTCAATGAAGTATTCTATAAGTTCTTTTTTGCTCATCTTTTGCATATGCGTTTTTCTCCTTAATTTATTCTTCCAATAAGTTTACTATAAATATTAAAAAATTGCAAAAAAAGAGTTCTCAAATTAGCTTGAGAACTACCATTTAAGTAAATGGTGTGTCCAGAGGGATTCGAACCCCCGATCTGCAAGTTCGTAGCCTGCCATTCTATCCAGCTAAACTATGGACACAAATTCATAATACTTTTTAATTATACAGTTAAAGAATAAATATTTCAAGTAAAAATTTAAATTTTATATTAAACTTCTACAACTA
>CAPNAQ010000028.1 GCA_948663505.1 uncultured Clostridia bacterium
TAGAAGAAAAGCAAAAAGAAGCAAGAGAGCAAATAGAGGAATATGCAAGTTTTGATGAAATAAAAGATATAGAGAAGTTAAGTAAATACACAATAGTATCAATAAATGATAAACTTTATATTGAGAAAATTTAGATATAAAAGAAGAGGAAAAAGGAAAAATACAAATGAAAATACATAAATCTGAAACTGTTGATGATCTAAGAGAGCACTTACTTTAGTAAAATAATAATTCATAAAGCAAGGGATGAAACGTTATAATAAAAAGCAAAAAATATAGAGGATAAAAAACAGTAACAATAGATAAAGAAGAATATGAAATTTTAAAAAGTACTGTCTCAAGTTTAACAAGTACAGTTGACAATTTAAAAACAGATGTAGATAATTTGAAAAATAGTGGTGGAGGGACAAGCAATTCTAGTATTACAAGCTTATATAAAGGAAAATTTCAAAATGAAGATCAAATTGCGACTTTAAGTAATGCATATACAAATTATGATATGTTAATTTTTACAGTAGTAGGAACTGAGGCTGAATATCAGGCTCATTATGAAACTGTATTAATGCTAAAGATATAATAAGAAATTTAAATAAGATATATGAAGCTACAATTGACAGAGGGTATACAAATGATGAATTTCCAGGATCAATAAAATTTATTTTTCATCTACTACTAAGTTAAAAATACGTTTTGTAGATAATGCTGGTTTTGAGTAGGTTTATGTAGAAAAGATATATGGTGTAAAATTTTAACAATAATTAGGATAAAAAATATAAAATTGGGCAAATTAAAAAAGAGGAGAAAATGAATGTTATTGGAAGTCATAAAATTTATAATGTACTCAATTTTAATAGTAATAATATCTAAATATATACTTGTAAGTACACTAAGAAAATTAGCAGAAAACTTAAACTTAAAAGCAAAAACTGTAGGAGATATAGCAGGATATGCAACGTCAGTACCAGAATTTTTGACAATTACAACATCAAGTATAAGAGGATTATCAGGAGCAAGTATATATAATATATTAAGTTCAAATATAATAAATTTAATTCAATACCTAGGAGCAATAATATTAAATAAGAACTCAAAAAAATTAAAAAATAAAGCAATTAAAATAGATTTGTTTTTAGTAATAGCAACTATAGTAATACCAATAGTATTATTAAAGTTTAATATAGAATTAGATTTATTTTTAGTGCCTGCATTTATAATTTTATATGTATTTTTTAGATTTCTAAATAACAATGTTCATAAATTATACTTACAAAAAGAAGATAAGGAACTGGAAAAGGAAATAGAAAAAGAGAGAAGATGGGAAAAAGGTAACAAAAGAAAAACTATAAAGTATTGTACAATACTAATTTTTACAGGTATTTTACTATTTGTAATAGGAGAATTATTGGGAAATACACTTGAAAATTTATGCAATATATTTGATGTATCTGAAATTATTGTTGGAATTTTATTAGGATTTATGACAAGTTTACCAGAACTTATAACATTTTTTGAATCACAAAAACATCATAAAAGTAATTCTGATGATATGTTGGGTGTTGTTGAGGCTACCAATAATTTATTAACTTCTAATATATTAAATTTATTTGCTATACAAACAATTGGAATTGTAATAGTTGGTATCTTAAAATAAAATTATAAAAATGTATTTCACAAATTAGAAATATGTTTTTTTATATTATAGGAAAGTTCTCCAAACTTCATATAATATAAAATATTCTACAGAAAATTGCTTCCCAATTTTTGCAGGAGAACAAAGACGAGGCATGCAAAGAAACTAACAGTTCACAAAAAATTCACAAAAATTTTTAGCAAAATGTATTGACAAGTGCTAAAAAAGGATATAATATATACAAAGATTAGCAATCAATAATATAGACTGCTAAAAAGAGGTGAAAAAATGCTAGAAGAAAGAAAAAAGAAAGTACTACAAGCCATAGTAGAAGAATATATAAATACAGCAGAGCCTGTAAGTTCTAGCGCAATAACAAATAATTATGAATTAAACTATAGCAGTGCAACAATAAGAAATGAAATGGCAGATTTAGAAAAGTCAGGATATTTAGAAAAAACACATACATCAAGTGGGAGAATACCATCAGAAAAGGGCTATAGATATTACGTAGATGAATTACTAAAAGATGATAATATAAGTTTAGAAGAAATAAACTATATAAGCAATAAGTTAGAAACAAAAGTAAATGAAATTGAAGAATTAACCAAAATTACAACAACAACAATATCGGAAATAACACATTATACAACATTAGCAATAGGACCAAGTAATCAGAACTTATTAATAGAAGAAATAAAATTTGTATTGTTGGGACCAAGAATGTTAATGGCAATAATTCTAACAAATACAGGCATGGTAAAAGAAACCATAATAAAATTTGATGAAGACATAACAGAGAAGCAAGTTGAAACAATAAACTATATGTTTAATCAAAAATTAAAAGGTCAATCACTAGAAATAATAGATAGACCATTAGAAGAATATTTAATAAATGAATTGAAATATAGTGTAAAGGTAATTAGACCAATTATAGAACAAATAAAAAAAGTTATATCAGAAGATAGAAAACTATATTTAGAAGGAACAAATAGAGCTTTCGATTTGCCTGAATTTAACAGTTTAACAGTTGCTAAAAATTTTGTAAACATAATAGATGAAAAAGATTTAATGGCAGACATTTTAAATTCAGGATTTGCCAAAGACATAAATGTGTATATTGGAGATGAAAACGAAAAACAAGAACTTAAAGATTTTAGCATTATTACATTTAAACATAGAGTTGGTGATAAAGATTTAGGAACAATAGGAATAATAGGACCAAAAAGAATGAATTATTCAAAAGTCATTTCAGTTATGAAATATATAAACAAAAAATTAAAAGATGTTGAATAGTCAAAGTTAAAAATCATATGTCAGAAGTACGATGATAGAAATAGGAGGTATAAAATGTCAGAAAAAGAAGAAAAACAAAATTCAGAAAAAGAAAAAAGTGATGAAATACAAAAAGAAAAAAGTGAAATACAACTTAAACAACAAGAATTAGATGATTTGACAGACAGATATAAAAGAATATTAGCTGAATTTGAAAATCATAAAAAAAGAAGCCAAAAAGAAAGAGAAGGATTATATAATTCAATATTAGGAGACATAGTAGAAGTAATTCTTCCAATATTAGATAATCTTGAAAATGCAGCAAGAGTTGAAACAACAGATGAAAATTATAAAAAAGGAATTGAGCTTGTATTAAAACAATTTCAAGATGTACTTAAAACTAAAGGCATAGAAGAAATAAAAGCTCTTGGAGAAACTTTTGATCCAGAAATTCATGAAGCTGTTAGCAGTGTTCAAGATGATACTAAAGGTGAAAAGGAAATTGTGCAAGAATATAGAAAAGGCTATAAGATAGGAACAAAGGTTGTTAGACATTCAATGGTTGTTGTCGCTAACTAAAAACATATTCTAAGCAGCTATTACTTCGTTAAACTGAATAAAAATTTTTTCGATGTATAAATTACTATCTCAAAAATTTTTACTTGTTTGCCTCGTAATATACTACTTATAATCCATTTTTAAGAATATCTAGTAAAAAGGGGAAAAGCAAAAAAATGAAACAGGAAATAGAAAGAAAATATGCAGTTAAGTATTTGCCAGAAAATTTAGAAATAGAAAAAATTGTAGATATTAAGCAAGCTTTTACATACAGAGATGAAAATACAATTATAAGAGTTAGAAAAGTACAAGAAAAATATCCTAAAATTCAAACAAATTATATATATACAGTAAAGACAAAAGGTGACATTCAATATGATAATAAATATACAGTAGGAAAAAAATATGAAATTGAAAATAAAATACCAAAAGAAATGTATGAGGAACTAATAAAGAAAAATATTAGTAACATAATAAATAAAACAAGAATTAATATTCCAATTCAAGAAAACCTTAAGGTTGAAATTGACGTATATAAAGATTATTTAGACGGATTATTAACAGCAGAAATTGAGTTTCAAAGTGAAGAAGAAGCAAATAATTTTCACAAACCAAATTGGTTAGGTGAAGAATTAGGATATAAAGTACTATCTAACAGAAAATTAGCAGAAATGACTAAAGAGGAATGGAAACAAAAAGTTACAAAAGAATTTATAGAAAATAATAAAGAAATAATCCAACAATTAAAAAAGGATTATAAAATATAGTTATTAATTTAAAAAAATATAAAATAAGCGAAAAGGCTTCAGAGACAAGATTTGGCAGACAAAAAATTCGGAGAATTTTTAGGATGACGATGAACGAAGCGAAGCGAAGAGAAAGGAAGATTTTAAAATGGGAAAAATTATAGGAATTGACTTAGGAACAACAAATTCATGTGTATCAGTAATGGAAGGAGGAGAACCAGTAGTAATACCAAATGCAGAAGGAAACAGAACAACACCATCAGTAGTAGGATTCTCCAAAAATGGAGAAAGACTAATAGGGCAAATAGCAAAACGTCAAGCAGTAACAAACCCTGACAACACAGTAATATCAATAAAGAGAAAAATGGGAACAGCAGATAAAGTAACAATAGAAGCAGACAAATTTTCACCACAAGAAATATCAGCAATGATATTACAAAAACTAAAAGCAGATGCTGAAAATTATTTAGGACAAAAAGTAACACAAGCAGTTATAACAGTACCAGCATATTTTAATGATAGTCAAAGACAAGCAACAAAAGACGCAGGAAAAATAGCGGGACTAGAAGTATTAAGAATAATAAATGAACCAACAGCAGCAGCTTTAGCATATGGAATGGATAAAGAACAAGATCAAAAAATATTAATATATGACTTAGGAGGAGGAACATTTGACGTATCAATATTAGATATAGGTGATGGAGTGTTTGAAGTTTTATCTACGAGTGGAAATACACACTTAGGTGGAGATGACTTTGACAATGCTATTATAGATTACTTAGTAGATGAATTTAAAAAATCAAATGGAATTGACTTAAAAGCAGACAAAATGGCAATGCAAAGATTAAAAGAAGCTGCAGAAAAAGCTAAAATAGAATTATCAGGAATGCAACAAACACAAATAAATTTACCATTTATTACAGCTGATTCAACAGGACCAAAACATTTAGATATTACATTAACAAGAGCTAAATTTGAAGAATTAATTCATGATTTAGTAGAAGCCACAGCAGGACCAGTAAATCAAGCATTAAAAGATGCAGGCTTATCATCAAGTGATATTCATAAAGTATTATTAGTTGGAGGTTCAACAAGAGTACCAGCAGTTCAAGAAGTTGTTAAGAGAATAACAGGAAAAGAACCAGATAAAGGAATAAACCCAGATGAATGTGTTGCAGTTGGTGCAGCAATACAAGGTGGTGTATTATCAGGAGATGTAAAAGATTTAGTATTACTTGATGTAACACCATTATCATTAGGAATTGAAACATATGGAGGAGTATTTACAAAATTAATCGAAAGAAATACAACAATACCAACTAAAAAATCACAAATATTCTCAACAGCAGCAGATGGTCAAACATCAGTAGAAGTTCACGTATTACAAGGTGAAAGAGAAATGGCAGCATATAACAAAACATTAGGAAGATTCCAATTAACAGGAATACCAGCAGCACCAAGAGGAGTACCACAAATTGAAGTTACATTTGACATAGATGCAAATGGTATAGTTCATGTATCTGCAAAAGATATGGCAACAGGAAATAGTCAAGATGTATCTATTACAGCTTCAACAAATCTAACAGATGAAGATATTGATAAAGCAGTAAAAGATGCAGAAGCACATGCAGAAGAAGATAAAAAGAAAAAAGAAGAAATTGAAGTTAAAAATAATGCTGAAAGTTTATTATATAATAGCGAAAAAACATTAAAAGATTTGGGAGATAAAATAAGTGGAGAAGAAAAAGCTAAAGTTGAAACAGAAATAGATAATACTAAAAAAGCATTAGAAACAAATGATACAGAAAAAATTAAAGAAGCTACAGAAAAACTAACAAAAGTATTTTATGATATGTCAGAGCAATTATATAAAAATGCAAATCCAAATGGAGCTGAAGGTGCAGGATTTAACCCAAATTCAACAGCAGGAGATAACAATGATTCAAATGGTGATAATGGAAATGTATATGATGCAGATTATAAAGTAGAAGATGATAAATAAAATCAAATGAAAAACTTTGTTGAATGACATTAAGCTACGAAAAAATCTTTCGATATACAAAAAGTATTATCTTAAGATTTTTTCTTACATAACAAGATTTGGCAGACGAAATTAAGATAGCTGTGTAAATAAGATGAGCTACAGATATCTTATGCAGAATTTATGAAATAAATTCTGTAACATTAGCTTGGATGACGATGAATGGAGCGAAGCGTCACCTAAGATTTGGCAGACGAAATTTTTGAAAAAAATTTTGGATGACGATGAATGGAGCGAAGCGTCACCTAAGATTTGGCAGACGAAATTTTTGAAAAAAATTTTGGATGACGATGAATGGAGCGAAGCGGAGAGAAAGGTGAAAAAATGTCAGAAAAAGATTTAAGCATATCAGATATGCAAAAAATGCAATTAGAATTATATGAAGTAAATAAAGAAAAATGGAATGATATGGAACCTAATGCTGCCAAAAGTCATATATTATTCATGATTGAAGAGATAGGGGAATGCATATCAATTATAAAGAAAAAAGGCATAAATGCAATAATGGAAGATAAAGACATAAGAGCAAGATTTATTGAAGAAATAACAGATGTACAAAATTATTATATTGAGGTTTTAAATAGACTTCAAATAACTCCTGAAGAATATTCAAAAGCATACATAGAAAAACATAATTTAAATATGGATAGAAATTATGAAAAAGAGAATAAAGGAAAGTATAATAAAAGGACATTTTAATAGGAGGAAAAGTTAGAAAATGGCAGGAAAAAGAGATTATTATGAAGTTCTAGGAGTTAACAAAAATGCTACAGATGATGAACTAAAAAAAGCATATAGAAAAATGGCAAAACAATATCATCCAGACGCAAACCCAAACAATAAAGAAGAAGCAGAAAAGAAATTTAAAGAGGTAAATGAAGCATATGAAACACTATCAGACCCTCAAAAAAGAAGAATGTATGACCAATTTGGACCAGAAGGACCACAAGGATTTGGAGGAGGCCAAGGACCATTTGGAGGAGGATATTCATATACAAGCTCAGGATTTGATGGATTTGGGGACTTTGGGGATTTAGGAGACATATTCTCATCATTTTTCGGAGGAGGATTTGGAGGTAGCAGACAATCTTCTAGAAGAAATAATGGACCAAGAAAAGGAGCAGACTTAAATATAAATATGGACATTACATTTGAAGAATCATTTCTAGGTGTTGAGAAAGAAGTAATTATTACAAGAAATGAAACATGTGATAAATGCCATGGTACAGGAGCAAAACCAGGAACAAATCCAATAAAATGTCCTGAATGTCATGGAACAGGTCAAGTAACTCAAGTTCAGAATACAATATTAGGCCAAATGCAAACAACTAGAACATGTGGAAGATGTCATGGAACAGGTGAAGTAATCACAGATATGTGTGATAGTTGTAAAGGAAAAGGGACTATAAGAAAACAACCAAAAATCAAAGTAAAGATACCAGCTGGAATTGATGATAATCAAACTGTAGTATTAAGAGGAGAAGGAGAGCCAGGTAACAAAGGTGGACCAAAAGGTGATTTGTATATTACATTAAGAATTAAAAAACATAGTATATATACAAGAAAAGGAAATAATGTTTTATGTGATATACCAGTAACAGTAACACAGGCTACATTAGGTGCAGACATTGAAGTTCCAATGGTTGATGGAAATAAAGAAAAATTTAAAATACCAGAAGGAACTCAAACAGGTGCAAAATTCACAATTAGAAATAAAGGATTTAAATACATAAATTCTAACAATGAAGGAGATTTTATATTTACAGTACAAGTTCAAATTCCAAAAAGATTAACAAAAGAACAAAGAGATTTATTCGTTCAGCTAGCTAAGACAATGAATGAGCAGCCTCCTGTAAAGAAAAAAGGAATATTTGGCTAATACAAGAAGAAAAAACAAAGAATTTGTTTTTTCTTTTTTTGTTCGCTTTTATATAATGACAAAATATGATAAAATATGTCCAGCTCTGCATAAGTCATCTGTAACAAGCAAGCTTACTCTGCATAACTTATCTGTACGCATTTAAAATGTTACAGCTAAGAAATTAACAGCTGACTTAAAATGCAAACGGGTACAATGAACATGGCAAAAAAGGACAAAAGAGAGGCGAAGAACATGAAGAAAGTAAAAGAAATATTTAGTGACTACGAAACAAGAACAAACATAAAAGAAGCAAATATAGAATCATTAAATGTAATAAAAAAGACAAATACATTAGGAATAATATTAGCAACAGATGAGTACATAGAAGTAAAAGAAATATGGTATTTTGAAAAATTTTTGAAAGAGAGATTTACATTTAGTAATATAGATATGCAAGTGAAATATCAAAAAGATACAAGACTAAAAACAATAAAAGAAGAATGGAGAAATATCATATGTTATATGGCACATAAATATCCACTAATGAAGCCAATGTTACTAATGAAAAGTGATATAGAGATAAAAGAAAATATAATAGAAGTAAAAATGCACATAAAAGGGGCAGATTTTTTAAAAACAAGAAAAACAGACAAAGAGCTTGAAAATGTAATAAAAAAACTATTTGGGATAGAATATAAAATTGATATAGAAGAAATTGTAAAAAAGGAAGATGAAATAGAATACGAAAAAAGAATAAAACAAATGGAAGAAACAGCACTAAAGCAAACAGTTTCATATATATCAGAAGAATCAAAACAAGAAAATGAAAAATATATACAACAAGTACAAGAATATAATGACCCAGATTATATCCCACCACAAGACACAGAAGAAGGTTATATTCCAAATATACCACTTGAAGATATGCCACTACCACAAGAAGATGTGCAATATAATGAGAACATTAATGAAGAAAAATATATAATGGGAAAACCATCAAAAGCAAAAGAAAAACTAATCAAAATAAAAGATATAACAGCAAATGATGGAAGAGTAACACTACAAGGAAGAGTTCTTACATCTGAATGTAGAGAAACTAAATCAGGTAAAGGAATGATAATAGTTGAATTATATGATGGAACAGGAACAATTACATGTAAATCATTTGCAAAAGACATAAAAGAAGGTAATGAAATTACTGCTAGAATTCAAGGAGCAAAGGGAATAAAGGTTACAGGAAAAGCTGGATTAGATACATATGCAGGAGATGTAACAGTTATTGCAAATATAATAATAGAAATAGAAAACAATATTCCTGAACTACCAACAGAAGAAGAGCAAGAAGATACACCATTAATTTTAGGAAAAATAATGAATATTACAGAACCATTAGTAAAAATATCAGAATTAGGACCTGAAGATGGAAATGTATCAATAGATGGTGAAGTTTTTGGAATGGAAGATAGAGAACTAAAATCAGGAAAAACATTACTAAGTTTTGATGTTTATGATGGTTCAAGCTCAATGACATGTAAAGCATTTTTGCCAAAAGATTCAGCAAAAAAGATTATAAAAAGAATAGGAAATAGTAAAGGAATAAAAATTGCAGGAACAGCACAAATGGATTCATTCTCAGGAGAGCTAACTGTAATGGCAAATACAATAGTAGAAAGTACAGGAATTAAGAAAGAGACAAGACAAGATAATTCAGAAGTAAAAAGGGTAGAATTACATATGCATACAAAGATGAGTCAAATGGATGCAATGACTTCTGCAACAGATCTAATAAAAAGAGCAATGAAATGGGGAATGAAATCGATTGCAATTACAGATCATGGAGTTGTACAAGCATTTCCAGAAGCATATCATTTAGTTGGAGATGACAACCCTGACATTAAAGTAATATATGGTGTTGAGGCATATTTAGCACCAGATAATACAAAATCAATTTATAATGGAAAAGGTCAATCTATAGATACAACATATTGTGTGCTAGACTTAGAGACAACAGGATTTTCAGCAACAAATGATAGGATTACAGAAGTTGGAATTATGAAGGTAAAAAATAATGAAGTAATAGGAGAATTTAGTTGTTTTGTAAATCCTGAAAGGCATATACCTGAAAGAGTTTCAGCAGTTACAAATATAACAGATGAAATGGTAAAAGATGCAGAAACAATAGATAAAGTATTTCCAAAAATTTTAGAATTTTTAGGAAGTGATAAAGAAACAGTAGTAGTTGCACACAATGCAAATTTTGATGTTGGATTTTTAAAACAAAATGCCAAAATGTTAGGATATGAATTTGATTATACATATTTAGATACATTAAGTTTAGCAAAAGATTTATTTCCAAATTACAAAAAATATAAATTAGGAAAAATAGCAGAAAACTTAGGAATCAAAGTAGAAGTAGCACATAGAGCTTTAGATGATGTTGATACAACAGTAAAAGTATTTAAAGTTATGACAGACATGCTAAAAGAAAAAGGTGCTAAGAAAATAGAAGATATAGATGAAGTAGCAGCAGATTCTACAACAAAAGCAGAAGAATATAAAAAATTAAAAACATATCATGCAATAATATTAGCAAAAAATTATGTAGGACTAAAAAATTTATATAAATTAGTATCATATTCACATTTGGACTATTTTTATAGAAAACCACGTATTTTAAAAAGTATGTTCAAAAAATATTCAGAAGGCTTAATATTAGGAAGTGCATGTGAAGCAGGAGAATTGTATCAAGCCATTGAGCAAGGAAAGCCTGATGAAGAAATAGAAGAAATTGCAAATGATTATGATTACTTAGAAATTCAACCGATTGGAAATAATCAATTTTTAATCAGAAATGGAATAATGAGAGATGAAGAAGACTTAAAAGATATAAACAGAAAAATAGTAGAACTTGGAGAAAAACTAAATAAGCCAGTAGTTGCAACATGCGATGTTCACTTTATGGATCCACAAGATGAGATTTATAGAAGAATATTGGAAGCAGGACAAAAATATGAAGACGCAGATAATCAAGCACCATTATATTTAAGAACAACAGAAGAAATGCTTGAAGAATTTAAATATCTGGGAGAAGAAAAAGCATATGAAGTAGTTGTAACAAACACAAATAAAATAGCTGATATGTGTGAAAAAATAAGTCCAATATCACCAGAAAAATGTCCACCACATATTCCAGGATGTGAAGAAGATATAAAAAATATAGCATATGAAAAAGCACATGAATTATATGGAGATCCATTGCCAGAGATTGTACAAAATAGATTAGATAAAGAACTAGACTCAATAATAAGTAATGGATATTCAGTTATGTATATAATAGCACAAAAATTGGTGTGGAAATCAAATGAAGATGGATACATAGTAGGGTCAAGAGGATCAGTAGGATCATCATTAGCAGCATTTATGACAGGAATAACAGAAGTTAATTCACTGCAACCACATTATAGATGTGAAAACTGTAAATATTCAGATTTTACAGACTATGGAATTGGAAATGGATTTGATTTACCTGACAAAGACTGTCCAAAATGTGGAGCAAAACTAAAAAAGGATGGAATGGATATACCATTTGAAACATTCTTAGGATTTAATCGGAGATAAAGAACCAGATATAGACTTAAACTTCTCAGGAGAATATCAAGCAAAAGCACATAAATATACAGAAGTAATCTTTGGAAAAGGAACAACATTCAAAGCTGGAACAGTGGGTACAGTTGCAGACAAAACAGCATTTGGATATGTTAAAAACTACTTTGAAGAAAGAGGTATACCAGTAAATAAAGCAGAAATACAAAGATTATCAGAAGGATGTACAGGAATAAAAAGAACAACAGGACAACATCCAGGAGGAATAATAGTTGTGCCAAAAGGAAGAGAAATATATGAATTTACACCTGTACAACATCCAGCAGATGACGCAAATTCAGATATAGTAACAACACACTTTGACTATCACTCAATAGATGGAAACTTGCTAAAACTAGATATACTAGGACACGACGATCCGACAGTAATACGTATGCTACAGGACTTAACAGGAATAGCACCTACAGAAATACCATTAGATGATAAAGAAACAATGTCAATATTCAATTCAACAGAAGCATTGCGGAGTAACACCAGAGCAAATACACTCACAAGTTGGGACATATGGAATACCAGAATATGGAACAAAATTTGCAAGAGGCATGCTTTTAGACACAAAACCAACAACATTTGATGAATTAATACGTTTATCAGGATTATCACATGGTACAGATGTATGGCTAGGAAATGCACAAACACTAATAGAACAAGGAACAGTAACACTGCAAGAAGCAATATGTTGTCGTGATGATATAATGATATATTTAATGAAAAAAGGATTACAACCAGATAAAGCATTCAAAATAATGGAATCAGTACGTAAAGGAAAAGTAGCAAAAGGAAAAGAATCAAAATGGAAAGATGAATATATACCCCTAATGAAACAACATGATGTTCCAGATTGGTATATAAAATCATGTGAAAAAATAAAATACATGTTTCCAAAAGCACATGCAGCAGCATATGTAACAAATGCATTTAGAATAGCATGGTTTAAAGTACATATACCTTTAGCATATTATGCAGCATACTATTCAATAAGAGCAAAAGCATTTGATGCACAATATATGATATTTGGAAAAGAAAAAGTAAAAAATAAAATGAAAGAAATAGAAATAAAAAATCAAAAAAAGGAAGCAACAAAAGCAGAACTGGACATGTATGATGATTTAGAAATAGTATTAGAAATGTATGAAAGAGGATTTGAATTTTTACCAGTAGACTTATATGAATCAGACGCAACAAAATTTAAAATAGAAGAAGATAAACTAAGACCACCACTAAACAGCATCCCTGGATTTGGAACAGTTGCTGCACAAGGTATTGAAAATGCACGAAAAGATGGTAAATTTATGTCAATTGATGATTTAAAAATTAGAGCAAAAATTGGAACATCAGGAGCAGACTTATTAAAACAATTTGGATGCTTAGAAGGAATGAGTCAAAGCAATCAGATGAGTTTATTTGGATAAGGAGAAAAAGAGTATGAATAATGATTATTCAAAAGAACAATTATCAAAATTTAATGAAAATACACCATTAAAAGAACTACAAAAATATATTTATTTATCTTTTAAGCATGTGCAATGCTGAGAATATTGATTTATTAGAGGCTTTTAAAAATAAAGAAGAAAGAAATTGTAAAAGAGAATGGAAGTAGTTAGGGTGATAAAATGAAAAATATAGAAATGATTAATATATTTTCAATGAGGAATATAATAATATATGTAATTATTATAAATATAATTGGATTTTTAGCAATGTATATAGATAAGCAAAAAGCAAAAAAAGGAAAATGGAGGATACCTGAAAAAACACTATTTATTATAACTGCTTTAGGTGGTGGAATAGGTACAATTGCTGGAATGTATACTTTTAGACATAAAACTCAAAAGCCAGCATTTGTGATAGGTTTTCCATTTATAACAATTTTAGAAATAATAGGAATTTTGTATTTTTGGATATTTTGATTTAGTACACATAATAAGAAAAAATAAAAGTAAATAATTGTAAATAAAAATTATTAACATTTAACTGTGAATAATTTGAAAAAAATATATAACTATTTTCAGTTATTCACAGAGTTATCCACAGTATCCACAGAAAACATAAAATGAAAAATGCAAATTAATGTCATAAAAATAGGAAACATAATGCAAAAAAATTAAATTGTAATGCACAAAGTAATTGTATAATGGCTATATAAATTAGTATTATTGAAAATGTTAATATATAAATATTTATATAGCAACATTTTTATTAAATAACAATATTAAAACTATTATTTAGCAACCACACAAAATGAAACTTAAAAATAAAAAATGTTGTAAATTGTAAAAAGATATGATAAAATAACAAAAAAGGAGGATGAATAAAAAATGAAATCAGAAATAAGTGGAGAATTTTTGCCAGTATTAACATGTAAATTACAAAAAGGAGAGCAAGTATTCACAGAAGCAGGGGGAATGAGTTGGATGACTCCAAACATAAAAATGGAGACAAGCACAAATGGAGGAATAATGAAAGGATTAGGAAGAGCATTATCAGGAGAATCATTATTCATGAATATATATACAGCTGAAAAAGATGAAGAAGAAATAGCATTTGCATCATCATTCCCAGGAGAAATATTAGAATTTGACTTACAAAATGGAGAAAGTATAATATGCCAGAAAAAGGCATTTATGTGTGCAGAAAAATCTGTAGACATGAAAATGCATTTTAGAAAAAAATTAGGTGCTGGATTTTTTGGAGGAGAAGGATTTATCATGCAAAAAATAACAGGACCAGGTAAAGCTTTCTTAGAATTAGATGGAAATATTGTAAAAAAGGAACTAGCAGCAGGCGAAGTTTTAAAAATAGATAATGGATATGTGGCAGCAATGACAGAAAATGTACAACTTGATATAACAACTGTTAAAGGAGTAAAAAATATAATGTTTGGAGGAGAAGGATTATTCTTAACAACATTAACAGGACCAGGAACAGTATGGTTACAATCAATGCCAATTTCTAAATTAGCTGGAACACTTATTCCATATTTACCAGCATCAAGATAATATTTATACAATTAAAAAATAAATTTTAA
>CAPNAQ010000029.1:0-6768 GCA_948663505.1 uncultured Clostridia bacterium
TATTTATATTATAAGAGTTCAGAGAACTTTTCTATAATATGAAAAGAGGATATCTTAAAAATAGATAACCTCTACTATATTATTCTTTTACCATATTCTATACATTTTTATAATCTTGTATTTTCTTATAAGCATAAACAGCAGATATTCCTAAAACAACAACTAATATTGCAATTGGCATTGAATCTTCAATACCTGTATTTGGTAATACAACATTGTTCGCTGTATTATTACTTGTAGTATTATTTGTTGTTAATACTGTATTGTTTTTTGGTAAACTATTATTTACACCATTTAAACTTCCTTGTGATGTAGTATTATTTGTTGTATTATTTACAGTATCTGATAAATCTTGAAAAGTATCATCTGCAAATACTTGATTTGATGTAATAATAACAATTAAAACTACTAAAATACTTAAAATTATTTTTCCAATTTTTGATTCACTCATAAATTCTCTCTCCTTTATTTTTTATTATTATTCTACAACTAAACATAATTATACCACATTTTTTATGTAAATGCAAATATTTTTTATCTTCTTATCTTTTATTTATTTTACTCCATGTTTTGTAACAAGTCAAGAAATTTTTTCAATTTTCATTTTACATTTTTGTTACAAAATTATTACTATTGTTTATCGTTAATTTTTTGTAAATATAATGATTAAATATTATGTTTTATTACTATTCTTTTTAAGGCTAAATAGTAACATTTTATACATTAAATTTAAATAATACAATATCACCATCTTGCATTATATACTCTTTTCCCTCAGAACGAACTAATCCTTTTTCTTTTGCAACAACCATAGAACCTTCTTTTATTAAATCATTATATGATACAACTTCAGCTTTTATGAAACCTCTTTCTATATCTGAATGAATTTTTCCAGCTGCTTGCGGTGCCTTTGTTCCCTTTTTTATTGTCCATGCTCTTACTTCAGGTTCTCCAGCTGTTAAAAATGACATCAATCCTAATAAATCATAACTTTTCTTTATAACTTTATCTAATCCTGATTCATCTAAACCTAAAGCATCTAACATTTCTTTTTTATCTTCATCCTCTAAACCTGAAAGTTCTTCCTCTATTTTTACACATAATGAGATAACTTCTGCATTTTCTTGATTTGCATATTCTTTTACGATCTTGACTTTATCATCATTTTCTAAATCATCTAATTGTTCTTCTGATACATTTGCAATATATAATATTGGCTTTGTTGTTAATAAAAACATGTCTTTTACTAAAATTTGTTCTTCTTCATTAAAATCTAATATTCTTGCAGATTTTCCTTCTTCTAATGTCTTTATTATTCTTTCTAATAAATCAATTTCTATTTGATATTTTTTATCAGCTTTTAAGTTTTTTCTTGCTTTATCTAATCTTTTATTCGCTGTTTCTATATCTGCAAATATTAATTCTAAATTAATTGTTTCAATATCTCTAATTGGATTTACATTTCCATCAACATGTACAACATTTGAGTCTTCAAAACATCTTACAACTTCAACTATTGCATCCGTTTCTCTTATATGTGATAAAAATTTGTTTCCTAATCCTTCACCTTTACTTGCACCTTTTACAAGACCTGCTATGTCTACAAATTCAATTACTGCATGTGTGGTTTTTTCAGGTTTGTACATTTCTGTTAACTTATCTAGTCTTTCATCTGGTACTGCTACTACTCCAACATTTGGTTCTATAGTGCAAAATGGATAGTTTGCACATTCTGCTCCTGCTTTTGTTATACTATTAAATAATGTACTTTTCCCTACATTTGGCAATCCTACTATCCCTAATTTCATTTTTTCCTCCATCTTTTTGTGACAAAGGGGGCGTCCCTTTTTGTCACACTTTTTTATATATAAGTTTTGTAATTTGTTTTTATTTTAAATTAATATTTATCAAAAACATGACAAAAAGGGACGCCCCCTTTGTCACACTTTTCTTATTTTATTTATAAATTCTTCTAATCTTATTGTTCCTATGTCTCCTTCTTCTCTTGAACGTACAGAAACTGTTCCTTCTTCTACTTCTTTTGCTCCAACTACTAACATATAAGGTACTTTTTCAAGTTGAGCTTCACGTATTTTATATCCTATTTTTTCATTTCTATCATCTAAAACAACTCTAATACCAACTTTATGAAGTTTTTCTTCTATTTCTTTTGCATAGTCATGTTGTGCATCTGTAATTGGTAATATTTTTACTTGTGTTGGTGCAAGCCATAATGGAAATGCCCCTTTGGTTTCTTCTATTAAGAAACACATGAATCTGTCAAATGTTCCGAGTATTGCTCTATGGATTACAACTGGTCTATGCTTTTCTCCATCTTCTCCTATATATTCTAGTTTAAATCTTTCTGGTAATAAAAAGTCCAATTGACATGTTGATACTGTTACATCATGTCCAATTGCTGATTTTAATTGGACATCTAATTTTGGTCCATAAAATGCTGCTTCTCCTTCTGCTTCATAGAATTTTACTCCTAATTCTGTTAATATTTCTCTTAATTGACTTTCTGCTTTTTCCCACATTTCATCATCATCAAAATATTTTTCTTTGTTGTTCTTGTCTCTTAATGATAATCTGAATTCATAATCTTTAAATCCGAAGTCTTCATATACTGATAAAATTAGTTTTACAACTTTTCCAAATTCTTCTTTTATTTGATCAGGTCTTACAAATAAATGTGCATCATTTTGACACATTTCACGTACTCTTTCTAATCCACATACACTTCCACTGTCTTCAAATCTAAAATCATGTGCAAGTTCACCTATTCTTATTGGTAAATCTCTATATGAGTGCATTTTGTTTTTATATATTAACATATGATGTGGACAGTTCATTGGTCTCAATACCATTTCTTCATTATCCATTTTCATTACTGGAAACATATCGTCTTTATAATGCTCCCAATGTCCAGAAACTTTATATAATTCAGTATTTGCAAGTGATGGTGTATATACATGTTGATATCCCAATTCTACTTCTTTATCTTGAATATATCTTTCTAATAATCTTCTTACAGTAGCACCATTTGGTAAGTACATTGGAAGCCCTGAACCAACTAATGGACTTGTCATAAATAATTCTAATTCTTTTCCAATCTTCCTATGGTCCCTTTGTCTAGCTTCTTCTAATTTTTCTAAGTATTCATCAACTTGACTTGCTTTTGGGAATGATATTGCATAAATTCTTTGTAACATTTTATTATGCTCATTACCTCTCCAATACGCTCCTGATGATGATAATATCTTTACTGCTTTAACCTTTCCTGTTTTTGTTAAGTGAGGTCCTGCACATAAATCTGTAAATTCACCTTGTTTATAAAAACTAATTTCTTCTCCTTCTGGCAATTCATTAATTAATTCTTGTTTATATGGCTGATCTTCCATTAACTTTAAAGCTTCTTCTTTTAGTAACGAAAATTTTTCTATTTCTATATCTTCTTTTATAATTTTTTTCATTTCAGCTTCAATATTTGCTTTATCATCATCAGTAAAAGGTTTTTCTACATCAAAATCATAATAAAAGCCATTATCAATACTTGGTCCTATAGCAAATTTAACATTTGGAAATAATCTTTGAACAGCTTGTGCCATTATGTGTGATGTTGTGTGCCAATATGCCTTTTTTCCTTCTATACTACTTTCAAATGTTTCTATACTTAAATTACAATCTTCTTGTAGTTCATATCTTAAATCTTTAGAATCTCCATTAACAATTCCACAAGTTGCCATTCGTGCTAGTCCTTCACTTATTTTTTGTGCTACTTCTAATATTGTTGTTCCTTCTTGAACTTCTATGTTCGATCCATCTTTTAATGTTACACTAATCATAAAAATTCCTCCAATCTTTCTTTGTCCATTTCTGTCAATATCCAAAAGGGATTATCCCTTTCACTTTTCAAGGACCTTTTCTTCTGACAAAATAGCAGTTAGATTAACTCTTCCTTGTTCATCTATATTAACAACTTTAACAGTAATTTTATCTCCTACATTTAATACATCTTCAACATTTTTAATTCTTTCTTTAGATATTTTAGATATATGAAGTAATCCTTCTTTACCATTTATTCCTAAATCAACAAATGCTCCAAATGATGTTGTTCTTGTAACTTCTCCATAGTAAATTCCTCCAACTTCAATTTCTCTAACTATATCTTCTATCATTTCTAATGCTTGATTTGATTTTTCTGAATCTGATGAATAAATAAATACTTGTCCATCTTCTTTAATATCTATTTTTACTCCTGTTGCATCAATTATTTTATTTATAGTTTCTCCACCTTTTCCAATAACATCTTTTATTTTCTCAACTTTGATCTTTGTATTAACAATTCTAGGTGCATACTTTGAAATTTCTTTTCTTGGCTCTGATATTACAGGTAACATTATATCTTCTAATATATGTTTTCTTGCTATTCTTGTTTTTTCAAATGCCTCTTTGATTATTTCATATGATAATCCATCAACTTTTATATCAACTTGGATTGCTGTAATTCCTTTTTCAGTTCCTCCAACTTTAAAGTCCATATCTCCAAAAAAGTCTTCTATTCCTTGTATATCTGTTAGCATCACATAGTCTTTTTCATCATTTGGATTTGTTACTAATCCCGTTGAGATTCCTGCAACTGGTCTTTTTATTGGTACTCCTGCTGCCATTAATGATAATGTGCTTCCACATATACTTGCTTGTGATGTTGATCCATTTGATGATAATACTTCTGATACTACTCTTATTGCATATGGAAATTCCTCTTCTGATGGTAATACTGGTACTAATGCTTTTTCAGCTAATGCTCCATGTCCTATCTCTCTTCTTCCTGGTCCTCTAGATGGTCTTGCCTCTCCCACACTATAACTTGGGAAGTTATATTGATGCATATATCTTTTTGATGTTTCTGTATCAATTCCATCTAGTTCTTGTTCTTCACTTACCATTCCTAATGTTGTAACTGATAATACTTGAGTTTGTCCTCTTGTAAATAATGCACTTCCATGAACTCTTGGTAATAAGTCTACTTCACATGATAATGGTCTTATTTCATCTAATTTTCTTCCATCAACTCTTTTATGATCGAAGAATATCATATTTCTTACACATTTCTTTTCTAATTTATATATAGCTTCTCCTATATCTGATTTATGTTCTTCAAATAGATCTTCTCCAAATTTTTCTACATATGCATTTGCAATTTTATCTGAAACTGCTGTTACATTATTATCTCTTGTTTCTTTGTCTGCTTCTTGTAATGCTTTTTTTACATCTTCTTCAAAGTTTGTCTCTATAAATTCATATATATCATGATTTACTTCAAATGATTTGTATTCAAATTTTGGTTTTCCAATTTGTTTTTTCATTTTTTCTATGAATTTACATATTTTTTTAATTTCTTTATGTCCTTGCTTTATTGCTTCTAACATAATATCATCTGGAACTTCATTTGCTCCTGCTTCTATCATTGCTATTTTTCCTTCTGTTCCTGCTACTGTCAATGTTAAGTCTGATTTTTTTCTTTGTTCTTCTGTAGGATTTATTATTATTTTTCCATCTACTAATCCCACATTTACTGCTGCTGTTGGTCCTCCAAATGGTATATCTGATATTGATAATGCTGCTGACGCTCCTATCATTGCTGCTATTTCTGGTGAATTATCTTGTTCTACTGAAAGTACTGTTGCTACTACTACTACATCATTTCTGAAGTCTTTTGGAAATAATGGTCTTAGTGGTCTATCTATTGCTCTTGATGTAAGTATCGCTTTGTCACTTGGTTTTCCTTCTCTTTTTTGGAATGAACCTGGTATTTTTCCTACAGAATACAATTTTTCTTCATAGTCTACTGATAATGGGAAAAAGTCAATTCCATCTTTTGGCTCTTTTGAGGCTGTAACATTTACCATTACTACTGTCTCTCCATATCTTACTATTATACTTCCATTTGATAATCCTGCCACTTTTCCAGTTTCAAATATTAGCTTTCTCCCTGCTAATTCTGTTTCATAAGTTTTAAACATTTTATTTTATTCCCTTCTTTAATTATATTTTGCACCATTTTTAAAATTTAAGTCTCATCTAGATTGTAACCTCTATAATATTCTGCCTATTATACAGTACATTATACAAGCTACTTACCTAAATTTGAGACTTTCATAAAGAGCCTATGGCAATTTTTGTTTTTGCATAGGCTCTTTCTTGTTTTTATTTTCTTAATCCTAATTTTTCAACGATGTCTCTATATCTTTGTACATCCTTTTTTGATAAATAGTTTAGTAAATTTCTTCTTTTACCTACCATTTTTAATAATCCTCTTCTTGAGTGATTATCTTTTACATGTACTTTTAAGTGTTCTGTTAATTCATTAATTCTTTCTGTTAAAAGAGCTATTTGTACTTCTGGTGATCCTGTGTCTTTTTCTTCTCTTTTATTTGTGTTAATGATTTCTTGTTTTCTTTCCTTTGTCATTTCTTACACCTCCATTTTTTCTTTATGTCCTTTAACTGAGCTTTTAGATTTGGTGCTTGTATCTGAAGCTAAGTAAAAGGTTTTACTTTAATAGTATACTACGTTTCTTAAAATTTATCAAGTGTTTTTTTTAGTTTTTTTATTTGCATATATTATGTAAATGTCCAAAGGGGACTGTCCCCAATGGACATTACTTTATACAATATAAAATAATTAAACCAACTATTGAAATTAATAATCCTAAAATCTTTACACCTGCAGCTCCTTCATTTTGATCTCCAAATCCAAAAA
>CAPNAQ010000029.1:6784-14537 GCA_948663505.1 uncultured Clostridia bacterium
AAAATCTTTTTGTTATAATTCTTGCATCATATATTAAAATAACTCCACCTAAAATAATTAACAAAGCAACTAATTTTATAAAAATATTTAACATTTAAATCAACATCCTTTTTTAATTATATTAATATTTTTCATCTTGAATGTCAATATCTTTTATAACTTCTCCTGCAATAATTAATCCTGCAACAGATGGTACAAAAGAAATACTTGCTGGAACATTACTATATTCTATATCAGTTTTTTTAATAGGTTCTTCTTTTGAATATACAACCTTAAGTCTATCAATTCTCCTTTTTTTCAATTCTTTTCTCAATACTTTAGCTAAAGGACATACACTCGTTTTATAAATATCTGTTACTTCAAACATAGTTGGATCTAATTTGTTACCTGTTCCCATACAAGAGATAATAGGTATATTAAATTTATTTGCTCTTACAATCAATTCTATTTTTGCTGTTACAGTATCTATTGCATCTACTATATAATCAACAGTATTATCAAAAAATTCTTTACTATTTGGCATAAAAAATTCTTGATATATTTCTACTTTTGCATTTGGATTTATTTCTAAAATCCTCTCTTTTTCAACCTCTACTTTTGGCCTTCCTAATGTTTTTGTAGTTGCAATTATTTGTCTATTCAAATTTGTTAAATCTATAATATCTTTATCAACTAATATAAAACTTCCAATTCCAGCTCTTACAAGTGCCTCTACTACATAAGATCCTACCCCTCCAATTCCAAATATTGCTACTTTTGATCTTTGTAATTTTTCTACAGCTTCTTTTCCTATTAATAATTCTGTTCTTGAAAATTGATTTTGCATAAATACTCACTTCACCTTTAAAAAATCGAATTTTTTAATATATTTATTATTTTTCAAACTTTCCCCCACCAAGTACTATATCACCAATATAAAATACTGCTGATTGACCTGGCGTTATTGCTCTTTGTGGCTCATCAAATACAATTTTTATTTTATCTTCTACTTGCTTTATTCTAGCTTTTGCTGATTTTGATGAATACCTTGTTTTAACTTCAACTTCTATCCAGTCTTTTATTTCATCTACTAATAATAAGTTAATATCTTTGACAGTTACCTCTTTTTTATATAACTCACTTTTCTCTCCAACAATTACTTCATTTTTTATTGGATTAAATCCTATAACAAATAATGGTACTTTATACGATATTCCAAGACCTTTACGTTGTCCTATTGTGTAATTATATAATCCTGTATGTTTTCCTAAAATTTCTCCTATGGAATTTACAATATTTCCCTTTCTTGGTTTTATATCTGAATTCTGTTCTAAAAATCTTTTATAATTTCCATCAGGTATAAAACATATATCTTCACTATCAGGTTTATTTGCAATTTGTAATTTATTTTCTTTTGCAATATTTCTTATCTCATCTTTATTTTCAAAATTTGATAATGGAAATATAATATGTTCTATTAATTCTTTGGATATACTCCATAAAACATAACTTTGATCTTTGTTTTTGTTTTTCGATTTTTTTAATATCCATCTTCCATATTTTTTACTATATTCTGTTTTTGCATAATGTCCTGTTGCTATGTAATTACAACCCAATTCTTTAGCTTTTTCCCACATAACTCCAAATTTCATATATTTATTACATTCTATACATGGATTTGGTGTTTTACAATTTGAATAACATTTTATAAAATCTTCTATTACATTTTTTTTAAATTCTTCTTTGTAATTATATGTAAAGTGTGGTATTCCTATTGAATTGCATACTCTTTTTGCGTCTATATATGTTTCAATATTGCAACAACTACTTCCTGTAAATAATTCTAATGTTGTTCCTATTGGTTCATAACCTTGTTGTTTTAATAAAAGTGCTGATACTGAACTATCTACTCCTCCACTCATTCCGAATTAATACTTTTTTATTTTCCATTTTTTACTACCATTCTTTCCTTAAGGTAAAAATTGGTTAAAAAGAATCATTTTTTCAACCTTTATCCTTTTCTTTTTACAATATTTAATAAGATTTATCTAACATATCTTCTAAAGTATGCCAAGCTAATAATGCACATTTTACTCTGGCTGGCATGTTTGATACATTTCTAAATGCAATTGCATCCTCTAATTTTCTAAGTTGTTCTTCATCATTGTTTTCCCTTTTTATCATTTCTATAAAAGTTTTTATTATTTCTTTTGCTTCTTCTATTGTTTTTCCTTTTAATGTGTCTATCATTATAGATGTTGATGCTTGTGATATCGCACAACCATGTCCATTAAATGCCATTTCTTCAATTACATTTCCTTTTAATTTCATTTCTAATGTTATTTCATCTCCACAATTTGGATTGTGGCCTATTTCACTATAATCTGGATTGTTCAATTTCTTTTTATTGTATGAATTCATGCTGTGTTCCATTATAAGATCATTATATACTTCTGTTAAGTTTTCCATGCTTTTACCTTCTTTTTAAATATACTTTTTAAACATATCATAAGCTTTATTTAAAGCCATAATCAATTTATCAACATCTTCTTTTGTATTATAAAAATAAAAACTAGCTCTACAAGTAGAGTCAATTCCAAGAAATCTCATAAGAGGTTGAGCACAATGATTTCCTGAACGTATACATACACCCTGTGAATCTAAAATACTTGCAACATCATGTGGATGTATTCCAATAATATTAAAAGAAATTACTGCTGAATGACTCTCTTCATTTGGTGTTAAATACAACTTTATATAATCCAACTTTGATAATTTTTGTCTTGCATATGATATTATTTCTTTTTCCAATTCTTGAATCTTATTATAACCAATGTTTTCAATATAATCAATTGCAGCCCCTAAACCAACAACACCTTCCACATTTTGAGTTCCTGCTTCAAATTTGTTTGGGAGTGGTGCAAAAGTAGTTTCCTGCTCATATACATATTCTATCATATCTCCACCCATCAAAAATGGAGTCATTTTATTTAAAATATTACTTTTTCCATACAAAACTCCTATTCCTAAAGGTGATAACATTTTATGTCCTGAAAATACTATAAAATCTGCATCTAATTCTTGTACATCTATCTTCATATGTGCTATACTTTGTGAGCAATCAATAATTACAATTGCTCCATTTTTATGTGCATATTTTATTATTTTTTTTATATTATTTATTGTTCCAAGTACATTTGAAATATGTGCAATTCCAACAATTTTGGTTTTATTAGTAATTTTTTTTTCGATTTCCTCATTTGGTATCTCATACTCATCATTTATATACATATAATTTAATTTACTTCCTGTCGTTTTTGTTACTTTTTGCCAAGGTACTAAATTTGAATGATGTTCCATTATTGAAATAACAACTTCATCATCTTTCTTTAAGTTATTTAAGCCATATGAATATGCAATTAAATTTAATGCTTCTGTTGCATTTTTAGTAAATATTATTTCTTCGCTATGTTTTGCATTTATAAAATTTGCTATTTTTGTTCTTGTATTTTCATAAACTTCTGTTGCTTCAACACTTAATGAATATGCTCCTCTATGTGGGTTTGAATTGTATTTTTCATAAAATTCTTTTACAGCATTTATTACTTGTATTGGTTTTTGTGTTGTTGCTCCACTATCTAAATATGTTATTGGGCTATTTACTAAAAGTGGAAAATCTTTTTTTATTTCTTCTATATCCATATTTCCTCCATTTTTTATCCATGTCCATCGGGGACGTTTCTTTTTGGACATTTTGTCCATTTTTGCCAAAGGGGACAGTCCCCGTTGGACACGTTAGTAACTAACTTAATCTATTATCAATTTCATTTAAAATTTGTTCTTTTAATTCTTCATCTTTAATATTTTCTAAAATTTTATTAAATTTAGCTTTTACCATTAACTTCATAGCATCTTTTATTTCAAAGCCTCTACTCATAATATAAAACAATTCTTTTTCTCCAATTTTACCAGCAGAATTACTATGATTTCCCTCAACCTCCTCTTCTGAACACAAAAGCATTGGTAAGGATATTGATCTTGCTGTATCAGATAAAAGCATACAAGATTCATTTTCATTTCCAGTTGACTTTTTACAGCCCTTTTTAAAATCTATTGTACCTTTAAAATGTTTTTTTGCTACATCTTTTAATGCTCCCTGAACTTCTATATTTGTGTTTGATTTTTCCCCTTTTAGTTCAACAATATAATTTAAATCAAAAATTTGATTTTCTTTTCCTAAATAAATTGTATTAATAGTATTATTGGATTTTTCTCCTATTAAATTTGAATAATAATTTGTAACGCTTTTGTTTCCTCCAAAATCTATAATTATAAAATTAACTTTTGAATCTTCTTCACCAATATTTTGAATAGCTATGAAATTATTAGATTTTATATTCATCATATTAAAAATTATAATATCTATTTTTGAATTTTTTTTAGCATTTACTCTTAATATACCATTATGATATGCCTGCACATTTTCATCACTTAAATATTTTATTATAACTGTTGATTCTGAATTTTGATTTGCTATAATTTCAATATCTTCTACTAAGTTTACATTATTACTATCAAATTTAAACTCTATCTGATTTTCTTTATATTGTTTATTGTCTATTGTTAGTTTTAATTTTTGATTTGCTTGCATTTTTACTTGATTTGTAAGTATTTTCCCTAATCCATAAACTAATTCTATATTACTTGTATTATTTTCAATTTTACAATTTTCTTCTGTTATAGTTATGTTTTTGAATTGTTCTATATTGTTTAAAATATTATGCTCTTCTAATTCAATATTATTTATATCAAAATTTTTTGATGTCCTTACAGGTATTTCATTTAATTTTAACATTTCCATATCGCCCCTTTCTGAATAGTCAACCATTGAGGGCATTCTTTCTTTGGTGTTTTTAACCAATTTATCAACATCCCTTATGGTTGATCAAGTTCTAAATTAATCAAATTATTCATTTCAACTGCATATTCTACAGGCAATTCTTTAGCAATTGGACTTGCAAAACCTCTGACTATCATTGCCTTTGCATCTTCTTCTGATAATCCTCTACTCATTAGATAAAAAATAGTCTTTTCACTTATTTTACCAATTTTTGCTTCATGCGAAAATTCCACTTCATCTGTTCTTATATCGTTTGTTGGTATTGTATCAGATATTGATACATCATCTAACATAAGCGATTCACATGATACTGATGATTTTGAATTTTTAGCATTTTCGTTTATTCTTACTAAACCTCTATATGTACATTTACCACCATTTTTTGATATCGACTTTGCATTAACTACACTTGATGTATTTGCACTATTATGTATAACTTTAAATCCATTGTCTAAATTTTGCCCTCCTCCTGCAAATGAAATTCCTGTGTATTCAGTTTTTGCTCCATCTCCATTTAATATACTCATTGGGTATAACATTGATATTTTTGATCCAAATGATCCTGATACCCATTCCATTTTTGCATTTTTTCCTACTATTGCTTTTTTTGTATTTAGATTTAACATATTTTTAGACCAATTTTCTATTGTTGAATATCTTAAATATGCGTTATCTTTTACATATAGTTCAACACATCCTGCATGCAAATTAACTTTATTGTATTTTGGTGCAGAACATCCTTCTATAAAATGTAAACTAGCTTCTTCATCTACTATTATTAATGTATGTTCAAATTGTCCAGATTCAGGCGAATTTAGTCTAAAATATGATTGTAATGGAATGTCTACTTTTACACCCTTTGGTACATATACAAATGACCCTCCTGACCAAACTGCTCCATGTAATGCTACAAATTTGTGGTCATTTACTGGTACACATTTCATAAAATGTGTTTTTACTAATTCGGGATATTCTCTTACTGCTGTTTCCATATCTGTATATATTACACCTTGTTTTATTAGTTCTTCTTTCATACTGTGATATACAACCTCTGAGTCATATTGTGCTCCCACTCCTGCTAATGACGTTTTTTCTGCTTCTGGTATTCCTAATTTATCAAATGTGCTTTTTATATCTTCTGGCACATCCTCCCATGAATTTGATAATCCTGTTTTTGGTCTTACATATGTTGCTATTTCTTCCATGTTCAGCTCTGATAAATCTGGTCCCCATGTTGGTAGTTCTAATTTATTATATACATCTAAAGCTTTTAATCTAAATTCTCTCATCCATTCTGGGTCTTTCTTCTGCTTTGATATTTCTTCTATTATTTCATGTGTTAACCCTTTTTTTATTTTGTAATCATATTCGTCTTTGTTTTTTATGTCATATATGTTTCTGTTTATTTCTTGTATTTCCATAATATCTCCTTAAAACTTGACATTTTATTTATATTGTCCATACCCCTTCTCTTCAATTTCTTTAGCAAGTTCTTGAGTTCCAGTTTTAACAATCTTACCATTCACTAAAACGTGAACATAATCAACTTTTAGACTATGTAAAATTTTAGTATTATGAGTAATAATAAGAACAGCATTATTTTCATTTTTAAACATCTCAATCCCTTTAGAAACGGTCTTAATAGCATCAACATCAAGACCTGAATCTGTTTCATCTAAAATTGCAAGTTTAGGGTTTAAAACAAGCATTTGAAGAATTTCATTTTTCTTTTTCTCTCCACCTGAAAAACCAACATTTAAACTTCTTTCTATATTTTTAGGGTTCATATTTAGTTCTTCCATATATTTTTTTAGTTCACCTTTAAATTCAAATATTTTAATTGGTTTTCCTGTAACTTTGTTTTTTGCATATTTTAAAAAGTTTGTAACAGAAACTCCTGGTATCTCTTCAGGTAATTGAAATGACATAAATATCCCTTTTCTTGCAATTTCATCAGTCTTTATATTTGTTATATCTTGTTCTTCAAATATTATTTTTCCTTGTGTTTTTTTATATGATGGATTATTCAATATTGCATTTGCTGTTGTCGTTTTACCAGAACCATTTGGTCCCATTATTACATGGATTTCTCCTTTTCTTATTTTTATATTTATTCCTTTTAATATTTCTTTTTCTTCTGCTTTTACATATAAATCCTTTATTTCTAATAAATCTTTAGTCATTATAACCTCCATCTGTGCCAAAGGGGGCGTCCCTTTTTGTCACATTAATATTACATTTTTACTGTGCCAAAAAGGGACGCCCCCTTTGGCACACTTTCATATTTTTCGTTTTATACATTCTCTACATTTCTCTTGATTAATATCATAATTACAATTTAAATTGCTTAATTCTAATACTTTATGTACATATTTTGCTAGTTTATTTATTGTTTCATCTGTTATTGACATCTTTATTTTTTCTGCTTCTTTTTTAGCTTTTTCTTCTTCTAAATTTAAAACATCTTTTAAAAATAAGTATACTATGTCATATGCTTCTATAATTTTTTTAGCTAAATCTTCTCCTTTTTTTGTTAATTCTATTGTTCCATATGTTTCATAATTTAGCATTCCTTCTTCTTTTAAATTGTTTATCGCTTTATTTACACTTGGTTTTGTACAGTTCATTTTATTTGCAATGTCTGTTACTCTTATATTTCCATTTTGCTTTTTTATTATATATATTGTTTTTAGATATTCTTCTGTTGATTTTGTTATCATCCATTCTCTCCTTTTGTTAGCTTTGGTTAACATTATATTATTTTATTTTTTATTTGTCAAGGAAAACCAAATTTAACTCTCGTTTTTTTATAACTATAAATTTAATTATAGAAAAAAGATATATTTTTCTAACTTTAATTCTAAAAAAAGTTTA
>CAPNAQ010000030.1 GCA_948663505.1 uncultured Clostridia bacterium
TTTTTATCAAATATAATAAATTCAAAAATAGATGAAATTCCAAAAAAAACAAATGATCAATTTATATTTAATATAAAATATAAAAATACTAAATTGAATGCAGTTAATTTGTTAGATACAACAGATAGAGAGACTTTAGTATATGAAAAAATAGCACCAGGAACTCAAGGAGATTTTAGTATTATTATATCTAGTAATAAACAATCAAAATTTAAAGTTATGTTCAAAAGTTTAAATGAAAAACCAAAAAATTTAAAATTTAGTGCATTTTCAGATGGAAAAGTAATATCATCAGAAAAAAGCTCACTAGAAGAATTATCAAAAGATTTGGTCGGACAAGTAGAAAAAAACCAAATAAAAATAATCATAATTAATTGGTATTGGAATTATGAAAATTCTGAAAGTAATAATATTCAAGATACAGAAGATAGTAAAAGACTTCATCAATATCAGTTTGATATATATGCACAAGGTGAAGAACAATAGGAGGTGTATAACATTAAAAATAAAATAATATATTTATTCTTACTAATAATATTTTTATTATCAGTTAATACAATTACAAGTGCAAAATATGTAATTGACAAAAATATGTTGATAGCAAATATAAATATAGACCGAACAAAACCAGTAATTGAAGTAATTCAAATAAAAAATACAAATGAAGGGTATGAAAAATATGCAAATAAAACACATACAATTACAGTTACAATAAAAATAATAGAAAAAAATATAAAAGATGTTTATTTAGATAAACAACATATTGATTTATTTGTAGGAGATAAAAGTGTAATTCCAAATAGCCTTACTGTGAATAAAATACAAGCAAATGAGAACATTTATGAATTAGTTTTTAATGGAATTAGTGAAAATGGAAATTTAAATATTAATATAAAGAAAGGTACTGTAATAGATAAAGCAGGTTGGGAAAATGAAGTAGTTAATATAAATACACAAATTGTAATTGATAATATTGCTCCTGAAGGTATATTTACAGAACAATCAATAGATGTAGGTAAAGTAAATGCTAATATAAAATTAAGTGAGCAAATTAGAAATTTAGATGGTTGGCAATTTTCTGAAGATAATTTAAATATAAATAAAGATTTTACTAATAATATTTCATATGAATTACCAATTATGGATTTTGCAGGAAATGTTTCAAAAGTTAACATTGATATAACAAAAGCTACATATATTAATATAAGTTATGCTTCTCATAATTCAGAAGTTGGTTGGACTTGTGGATATGGAAATTATGATATAGCAGGAAAAAAAGCAATCCAAGAAAACCCAATATATAAAACAGAAGCATTAGCCTTTAATATTAGTGGAAATGTTGATACAGATTTTCTACAAGCTAGAGCGTTTGTATATACTCATTGGGGAGAAGGTATTACTGGAAAGTGTCGTACATCAGGTCTATTGTATAATTATGGATATAATCCAAATCATGATACATATAAAACAATGAATTCAGAAGGTCTAGTAACAATTGAAGGCAAAAAATATTTTCAATTAGGTGGAAGCGGCATAAATGCTAAACAAAGTATAGGGACAAATGGTGGTAATCCTATTCCTGATGAAATAAGTAGACAATATCATTATGGAATTTCAGGAATAAACTTAAAATTGAAAGATTATTCTCAGTTTTCTGTTATATATCAAATATTTATTAATAAAGTTGGTTGGATTTCTGCATGTTCTGATGGACAAGATTGTATGTATAATCAGAAAAAGCCAATGTCAGCATTTAGAGTTGCGTTAGTTCCAAAATCTGAAAAACAATTTGTTTTAGATACTTGGAATAAGGATATTGGTAGTTTTAATATAAAATAGATTGAAATGGGATTAAACAAGATTATTTTAATCCCATTTAGTATATTAAAGTTAATAAAAGTCATATAGAGTTTATAATAAAATGGAATATATGAGATGAAAAATATCAAAAAATTGTATTGACAGAATTTATGGAAATATATATAATTGAATTATCAAAGTTCATATTGAGGTATTTCCAAGTTGCTGAGGTTGTTCAACTGAAAACAGTTACAACGTCAGTTCTCTAATATTTCAAATAATTTTAAATTGGGGTGTCGCCAAGTGGTAAGGCAATCGGCTCTGACCCGATCATTCGTAAGTTCGAATCTTACCACCCCAGCCAAACATGTATTATATAGTGTTAACAACATAAATTTTATAACTACAAGAAAGTAACACAGATTTAAGTAAGTATAAATTATCACTACTAGAATTTTTATCAATAAAATCTTTTTTAGTAAAAGTACACAATAAAGCTTCTTCAAATAATTTACAAAATTTATCATAAGCATTTTCAACAGTAGAATCAACTATCGCGATCTCAATCAAATTTTTAATTTCTTGCATACTATAAACTTGTTTTAGAACACAAATTGCAAATAACTTAGCAATTTGAACTTTAGAATACTGTTTTTTTATTGGTGCTTCAATCAAATTATTTTTCACATAATTATTAATCATAGTTTTTGTTAAAAGCTCATTTTCTCCTTTTTTATAATCAATATTTGGAAAAATATATGGAGATAAACAATCGTTAATCAAATTTACAACCTGATCTAAGTATAAATTTATATTAGGTAATTCTTTCCATCTAGGAATATGAAAATTTTCTATTGAAATTTTAATTTTATTATTCATAACTGTCCCCTTAAATTTTGATTATAATGTATTAAATAATTTTAACAGGCCAAAAAGTATAATAATACATTTATACCATAATAGCATTTATTGAATATTTAGTCAATAAGTTGACACAGTTGATAATAAATGATAATCTAGTATAGAAAACTAGATAAGGAGGAGATATAAATGAAAGGTATAAAAGTTGGAAATAAGACATCAAAATATCCAATAATTCAAGGTGGTATGGGAGTAGGTGTTTCTATGCATAATTTAGCAGGAAATGTTAGTAAAGAAGGTGGAATTGGAATTATTTCTACAGCAGATATTGGATATCAAGAAGATGATTTTGAAAAAGATCCTATGAAATCAAATTTGAGAGCAATTGGAAAGGAAATACAAAAAGCTAGAAGTATTGCAGGAGAAGATAAAATAATTGGAGTTAATATAATGGTAGCATTAAAAAATTATGCAGATATTGTAAAAGAATGTGTAAAACAAAAAATAGATTTAATAATATCAGGAGCGGGAATACCAAAAGAACTTCCAGAATATGTGCAAGGAACTAACACAAAAATTGCACCAATTGTATCATCTTTTAGGTGCTGTAAACTAATTGTTGAACATTGGATAAAAAAATATAATTACATTGCAGACATGATAGTAATTGAAGGACCAGAAGCAGGAGGACATTTAGGATTTAAAAAAGAGGAATTAGAAGAGGGAGCGAAACCTAAATTAGAAGATATTACACTAGAAGTAGTAAATTATATAAAGCAAGTAGAAATAAAAACAGGGAAAAGTATTCCAGTTATAGCTGCAGGTGGGATTTGGGATTCAAAAGATATAAAAAGATTTTTAAACTTGGGTGCTAGTGGTGTTCAGATGGCAACTAGATTTGTTGCTACAAATGAATGTGATGCCTCAATAGAATTTAAAAATGCTTATATTAATGCTAAAGATGAAGATATTAAAATAATTAAAAGTCCTGTTGGTATGCCAGGTAGGGCTATTAATAATAATTTTATAAAAAAAATGGAAAAGGAAAATTGTAAAATAAATAGGTGTTATAATTGCATAAAAACATGTAATGTTTTGAAAAGTCCATATTGTATTACAAAAGCATTAATAAATTCAGTAAAAGGAGATTTAGACAATGGTTTGATTTTTTGTGGTAGTAGTGTTGGTAAAATAAAAAATATTGTTTCAGTCCATGATTTAATGCAAGAATTAGTTTGTGAATTATAGTATATATCTTTTTTCTATAGTTAAATTTATAGTAAAAAAACTGAAACTTAAAAAAATATTATTATTGTTTTTGTTTTGATTTTATGATATAAGTATGATAAAAGAAAAAATTAAAATATTTATTCAACCAATTTAGTAATTTTAGAATTATTACAAATGAAAGGACTATGATTAAATATGAACAAATGCAAAGAAAGAGGAGTAACATTAGTTGCACTAGTAATAACAATAGTAGTATTAATAATAATAGCATCAATAGGAATAAGTTCAGGTCAAAATTCTATAAAAATATCCAAATATAAAGCATTTAGAAATGAATTAAGAATAATACAAGAAAAAGTTAATGTAATAAATGAAAAAGATAAATTAAATATAGGAAATGAAATAACAGAAGAACAAAAGCAAATATTACATAAGAACGAAATAGCTGAAATAATATTTAAAAATAAAAGTATTGAAGAAAAAGAAGAAATAATAAAAAAATTTAGATTTTGCAGTAAAGAATACATAGAAAACAATTTCAATATTAATAAAATTTCAAGTGATTATTTAATAAATGCAGAAAAAAGAATAGTTATTAATTGCAAAGGGCATGAATATGAGGGAAAAAAATATTATATGTTACAGCAAATAAAAGGAGAAGCATATAATGTTGAATATAATAATAAAAATCCAGCAACAGGTACATTTGAAGCAATTTATGAAAAAGAAGATAATAAATGGAAAATTGAAATAACAAATATAAATTATGAAGGATATAATGAGAATTGGGAAGTAAAATATAAATTGGAAGAAGAAGATAATTGGAAAACCAGTAATGAATTAACATTTTATGTAAAAGAAACAGGAGCATATCAAATCAAGTTAGTACATGGGGAAGAAATAGAATTACAAATGATAACGAAATATATTGTAGAAGAAAGAGAAGAAATATAAGACACTAAGATTTAACAAGTAAAATAGAAAAAGGAAGACAATGAACGGAGCGAAGCAATGGGCATAGAAATTAAAGGTGAAGTAACAGAAATAATATATCAAAATGAAGTAAATAGTTATACGATAGCGGAATTTGAAACAGAAGAAGAAACAACAACAATAGTAGGATACCTACCATTTGTAAAAATTGGAGATACACTAAAAGTAAAAGGAAAATATGTGGAACATAAAGACTATGGACTACAATTTAAAGTAGAAACATTTGAAAAGATAATGCCAGAAACATTAACTGCATTAGAAAAATATTTATCAAGAGGAAATGTAAAAGGAATAGGAGAGGCAACAGCAAAAAGAATAATAAAAAAATTTGGAGAAGACACAATAAATATATTTAAATTTGAGGCACAAAGATTAGCAGAAGTAAAAGGTATAAGTATAAAAAAAGCAGAAGAAATAGCAGAAAGTTTTATAGAAAATTGGGAAGTATGGCAAATAGTAGGATTTTTAGAAAGATTTGGAATTGGAGCAGAAAATGCCAAAAAAGTATATGATTTATTAGGAATAAATGCAATAGAACAAATTGAAGCAAATCCATATATTTTAATAGATATAGCAAGAGGAGTAGACTTTAAGCAAATAGATCAAATGGCATTAGATTTAGGAATAAATTATGACAATCAAAAAAGAGTAGAAAGTGGAATAAAATATGCATTAATAAAATCTACATATAATGGTAATTCATGTGTTATAAAAGAAAATCTTATTGAATTTGTAATATCATTATTAGATATAACAACAGAAAATGTAGAAGAAAATATTATTAATTTAAAAGCTAAAGAAGAAATCGTAGTAGAAAAAAGAGATAGTTTAGAATGGATATATCTAGAGAATTTCTATAAAGTAGAAGAAGAAATAGCAATTAGAATAATGAAACTAGATAAAAGTCCAAATATGAAAGAAATAAAAAATATAGAAAAAGCACTAAAAAAGATAGAGGAAAAGTCAGATATTAAACTGTCTGAGAAACAAAAAGAGGCAGTAGAAGCCATAAATGAGAACAATGTAACAATAATAACAGGAGGACCAGGAACAGGAAAAACAACAATTATAAAAACTATAATAAATGTATATGAAGAAAGAAATAAAAAAGTAATACTAGCTGCTCCAACTGGAAGAGCTGCAAAAAAAATGACAGAAGCTACAGGAAAAGAAGCATCAACATTACATAGACTATTATGTATTGGAAAAATAGATGATGAAGGAATCTATTCAAAAAGTAAAGACTATAAAGGAGAACCAATAGATGCAGATATAATAGTAGTAGATGAACTTTCAATGGTTGATATGTTTTTAATGAACTATTTATTAAATTGTATATATCAAGGAACAAAATTAATATTAGTAGGAGATATAGATCAATTACCATCAGTTGGGCCAGGAAGTATTTTAAAAGATTTAATAAATTCAGATGTAATAAAAACAGTAAAATTAGATAAAATTTTTAGACAAGCTGCAAAAAGTAAAATTATATTAAATGCACATAGAGTAAACAATGGAGAATTTTTTATACAAAAAGGGGATAGTGAATTATCAGAAGAAACAAAAGAAGACTTCTTTTTTATAAAACAAAATGTGCAAGAAAAAATCTTAAAAGAAGTAATAAGTTTATCGACAGGTAGATTAGAAAAGTTTGGAAATTATGACTTTTTTAAAAACATACAAGTAATTACTCCAACAAGAAAAGGAGTATTGGGAACAAGAGAATTGAATAAGGAATTGCAACAAGTATTAAATCCTAATATAGAAGAATTACCTGAAAAAGTTAGTGGAGGGGTTGTATACAGAGTTGGAGATAGAATAATGCAAATAAAGAACAATTATGATATTACATGGGAAAGAGAAAAAAATAATATAACAAATATCCAAAATTATGATGAGAAAACAGAAAAAGAACAAAAAGAAAAAGCAGAAATTGGAACAGGAGTATTTAATGGAGAAATAGGTACAATATTAGAGATTGATGAAAAGCAAAAGATTATAAAAATAAAATTTGATGACGAAAAAGTTGCATGGTATGAATATTCTGATTTAGAGCAAATAGAACATAGCTATGCAATAACCATTCATAAAGCACAACGGAAGCGAATTTGATGTAGTAATAATGTTAGCACCACCATCAGCACCAATGTTATTAACAAGAAATTTGCTATATACTGGAATTACAAGAGCTAAAAAATTGTTAATTGTTATCGGAAATGAAAAAGTTGTAAATTATATGATTCAAAATGTTGATAGTAAAAAAAGAAATACAGGATTAGAATTCAAAATTAAACAATTGAAAGGGTGAAGTATATCTTTAAAATTCAAGAAAATATATTAGACATAATTTATCCACAAACGTGTGGAATATGTGGAAAAATAAATAAAAAAACAATATGTAGGAAGTGTGAAGTAACATTAGAAAAGCAAGCACAATTTGCGATAATAAATGAAGGACTAGAAATAGAAAATAAAAATTTTAATGAGATAATTTATATATTTAGATATGAAGGATTAATTAGAAAAACAATAATAGATTATAAATTCAATGAAAAATCATATTTATATAAAACATTTGTAGAATTTTTATTAAAAGATCAGAAAATATTTGAAAATATAAAAAAATATGATACAATAATTCCAGTTCCAATAAGCAAAAAAAGACAAAAAGAAAGAGGATATAATCAAAGTTTATTGATAGCAAATGAGATATCAAAAAAGGTAAATATACAAGTGGATAAAAATTGCTTAATAAAAATAAAAAATATAATTGAACAAAGTAGATTAAATAAAGAAGAAAGAAATATTAATATACAAAATGTTTATAAGCTCAAAAATGAAAGATTTTTATTTAATAAAAAAATATTATTAATTGATGATATATATACAACTGGAAGTACAGTAAATGAATGTAGTAAAATATTAAGACAAGCTAACCCTAAGCAAATAGGAATTTTTGTACTAGCAAAAGATTAATGTCCAAAGGGGACTGTCCACTTTGGACATTGCATAAAATAATGTCTAAAAGGAAATGTCCCTGTTGGACAAACGAAGCGGAGTGAGAAGTAGAAAATGGAAGATTTAGTTGAAAGTATCCTAGACTATGTAAGATCTGACTATACAGATTATGCAATAATGTTAAATGGAGAGTGGGGAATTGGAAAAACACACTTTTGGAATAACAAAATAAGAAAAAAAATAGAATCGATGCAATTAAATGGAAAAAGATATACAACAATATATATGTCATTGTATGGAATATCAAACTTAGAAGAGATAAGTAAAAAAATATTTATAGAAACTACGCAATTAATGGACAAAAATCTAAGAAGGTTTATGGATTCCCATAAACAAACAACAATACCAGAATATGCAAAAACTGGATTAGATATGGCTAATTTATTTGGTGTAACACAAAATGGAGACAAGCTGGATTATACTGACTTTTTTGCAACAGATGATAAAGTGCTATGTTTTGATGATCTAGAAAGAGCAAATGTAGATGTTATTGATATATTAGGATATATAAACAACTTTGTTGAGCATGATCATATAAAAACAATAATTATATGTAATGAAAAAGAATTATCAACAAAATTAAAAAGTTCTAATTTAGAGATGAAAACATTTATTGCAACATATTTGTTAGACAAACAAGGTGAATTAAATACCACAGATAAGCCAATGGTAGAAAAAATTCAAAGTAAAATAGAACATGTTTTTGATAAAGCAAATGATTATGAAAGAATAAAGGAAAAGTTAATAGGTGAGACATTTGAATATGCACCAAAATTTGATTACATTATAAATGGAATATTGATGAGATATGAAAATAATGCAGAATTAATTAGATTTTTAAGGGAGAATACTAGATTAATAATGTCTACATTTGAAAGAAGTGGAACAAGAAATTTAAGAATATTAAAACATGCACTAAACGATTTTCAAAAGATACATGAAATGGTAGAAAAAAATTATCCAAATTTAAATAATAGAATAATGCAAACAATGCTAATTTTTACAATAGCAATATCTTTTGAAATAAAAGCAGGAAAGGTGACAAAAGAAAAATTTATAAATGTAAAAGATAATGATGAATATAAAGCTTTATTAGTTTCTTCAAGAATATTAATGGACAATAGACAATTTTATATAAAAGAATTTGATAACACTTATTATTATAATTTTAAGGCTGAATATAGATTTTTTAAATTTATAGAATATTATGTTAGGACAAGAATTTTTGATATGAAATTATTTAAAGACAATATGGAAACAATAAGAAATACTGTAGATACAGAAAATCTTCCTGGATATAAAAGACTACTTACAGAAGAATATTGGAAAATATCTGATGATGAATTTGGAAAAGTTATTGAATCTGTTTTAGAAGATGTTAAATTTGGTAATATTGAATTGATTGATATTGTTAAAATATATGCTTATTTTAGTTATTTTTCAAGAAGACATTTAATTGATTATGATATAAAAACATTAAAAAGTATATTTTTTAATGGAATGAATATAGCATCATTAAAATCAGAATATTGTCCTGATGTACAGGGTGAGCTTTCTAAAATAGCTATAGAACAGTTTGAGGAAGATATGGATGATATAATTAGACATTTTAATTCTCTAAATGAACAATTATTAGAAAAGATGTATAAAGAAATGGCTGATGATGTATTTAAGAGTATTCCTATGAGAATGGAAGTTTTTTATGAAAAATTTGATAAAGAATGCATGAATATTCCAATTTTTAAATATTATGATACTTATCAATTGTTCCAAAGAATTGCTTGTGCAAGTAATGAAGATATTGTTTTGATAAAAGAAAAGTTGTTAAATAGGGCAGATAGATATTTTAATGATATAGAGCCTGAAATGGATAATATTAGGCAGTTAAAATTGGTTATTGATGATTATTTAAAAGGTAAAGAGCAGACTATTAAGATTTTTATGCTTAAGGAGTTTTCAAAGAGTTTGCAATATATTTTAGAAAAGTGTGAAACTTATTCTAAAGGTGAATGAAACAGAATTAACTCCATGATCGCCACATGTGGAGTGTTGCTCGGTGCTATATCTAAAAGATACGATACAATAGCCCAGTTTACTGCTTTTGAGGATTTTATTAGTTTTGAGAAAAAAGGCAAAAATAAGATTAAAAGAATAGAAAATCATAAAATTAAGATAACGATAGAAGTTGATATGGTGTGCGGAGTAGTATAATTTGATAATAAAAAATATGAATGTTTGGAGATAAAACTTAATTGAAAGTGTTTGGAAAAGCACTTTCTTTTTTTGACTTTTTATGATAGTATATAAAAAACAAATAGTAAGGAAAGTAGTATGAAAGTAGATTTAATACATCTTTGCAAAGATTATTAAAGAAACAATTACTTGAAAATAAAAGTATAAAAATAGGATGGGGAAAATTAAAAAAAGAGGTACTTTAAATTCGCCACATACTGTGTGACGAATTGAGTTGGTCGCATTACAAAAAAGATAAAGAAGAAGGGAATATAATATAAAATGAGAATAGGAATTGATATAGACAATTGTATATCTAATTTTGATGATACATTATTAAAAGAATATTTAAAACATGATAAAGAGTTGAGAAATACAGGAATTATAAATGAAAGTCCCGAATATTTAAGAAAGGGAATGTTTGATTGGACAGAGGAAGAAGAAAAAAGTTTTTATAATGCAAATATTGAAAATTTTGCAAAAAAACTAAAGCCATTAGAAGATTCATCTTATTACATAAAAAAATTAAAGAACAATGGACATGAAATATACATCATAACTGGAAGAAATAATGGAGAATATACAAATCCTAATGAATTAACAAAAGAATGGTTAAATAAATATGATATTGTCTATGATAAACTAATATTTACAAATGCTTATGACAAACATGCAAAAACAAAAGTATGTTTAGAAAATAATATAGACTTAATGATTGAAGATAGTAGAAGAATAAGTTTGGATTTAATTAATAATGGAATTAAAGTTTATACAATGAATACAAGATATAACCAAAAAGAGCAAACGTTAGATAGAGTTTCAAAATGGAAAGAAATATATGAAAGAATATCAAAATTAAATAAAAAAGAAGATAATCAAAAAGTAAATGTTATTTTAGATACAGATATATATAACGAATGTGATGATCAATTTGCATTATCTTATTTATTAAAATCACAAGATAAATTCAATATTGAAGCCATTACAGTAGCACCATATCATTATGATAATAATATATCAATAGAAGAAGGAACAGACAAAGGTTATAACGAAATTATTAAAATATGCAATTGGTTAAATTTTGATTGGACTAACAAAGTATTTAAAGGTTCAACAGACTATGTAGTAAATGGCTATAATGAAGAAAATGATGCAGTAAATAAGATAATTGAAATAGCAAATAAGAATCATAAAACTTATATTTTAGCAATAGGAGCAATAACAAATGTAGCAGTAGCAATAAAAAAAGAGCCTAACATAGTAGATAAAATAGAAATTGTTTGGCTTGGAGGACATAGCTTTTTAAGTAAAGATAACAAGGAATTTAATTTTAAACAAGATGTACAAGCAGTAAGAACTGTTTTTGAGTCAAAAGTAAAATTAACTATTATACCTTGTAAAAATGTAGCATCAAATTTAAGAACATCAATATATGAACTAGAGCATTTCTTAAAAGGAAAAAGTGAATTATGTGATTATCTATGCCAAAGATTTTATAATGATGGTGTACATGGTATTCAAGAAAGAAGAGTGATTTGGGATATTAGTGTTATAGCATATATGATTAACAAAGAATGGTTTGAAACAGAAGAAATAAGTTGCCCAAATATAAATGACGATACATCTTATGAACAAACAACCAATAATCATAAAATTAAAGTAGTTAATTATTTAAATGTTGATAAGATATATAAAGATTTATTTAAAAAATTAGGAGAGTAGTATGAATACTTTTATAAATTATGCTCATAGAGGTGCATCTGCATATGCACCAGAAAATACAATGTCAGCTTTTAAAAAGGCATTTGAAATAGGAGCAAATGGAATAGAACTTGACTTACAAAAAACTAAAGATGATAAAATAGTTATATTTCATGATGATAGAATAGATAAAAAATCAAATGGCACAGGAAAAATATCTGATTATACTTATAGTGAATTATTAAAATTGGATTTTGGTAGTTGGTTTAGTACAGAATACAAAAATGAAAAGATAGTTCTATTTGAAGATTTTATGAAAGAAGTATCAAATAGGGATTTAGTATTAGCTATAGAATTAAAAGAAGAAAATATAGAAAAACAAGCATTAGAAATTATAAAAAAGTATTATGATATTAATAATGTGTATATTACTTCATTTATATATAATGCTTTATTAAAAATTAGAAAACTAGATGAGTTTATAAAAATAGGATGGCTTATTGAAGAAGATATTAATGAAAATAATATAAAAGAATTAATGAATATTAATGGAAACCAAATATGTCCACGAGCTAAATTAGTTTCAAAATCAGGAATTAAACTAGCAAGAGATAATAAGCTTAGTGTAAGATTATGGGGAATTTCAAACATTGAAATTATGAAAGAAGCATATTATTTAGATACAGATGGAATGACAGTAAATTTTCCAGATAAATTAAAAGAATTAATTGAAAGGAAGTAAAGATGAAATTATATGTAATTAGACATGGTCAAACAAATTGTAATAAAGAAAATAGGTATAATTGTAGATATGATGAAGACATAAATGAAATTGGAGTAGAACAAGCAATCAAAGCAAGTGAAAATGTAAAAAAACTTGATGTTGATCTTATAATATGTTCTCCTATGAAAAGAACAAAACATACTATGGAATTAGTAAATGTAAATAAAATTCCAGTAATATATGATGATAGATTAATGGAAAGAGAGGGTGGAAAACTAACAAGAACTATATTAGATGACTACTATTTTACAGAGTATTATAATTATTACTCAACTAAGCCAATAGAAGGACTTGAAACATTACCAGAACTATTTGATAGAGTGCATTCATTTTTAGATGAAATTAAGGTTAAATATAGTGACAAAAACATATTATTAGTCACTCATGGTGCTGTTGCAAGAACTATACAATTTTATTTTCAAGAAATGCCAAAAGATGGAATGCTTCTAAAAATAAGTGGACAAAAAAATTGTGAAATAAAAGAATATGAAATATAAGGAGAAATATATGAAATTGACAAAAGAACTAGCATTACAAATGATAGAAAATTATAGAGGAAAAACAAAAAGTGATAGATGGATAGACCATTGTATTTGTGTAGGAGATACAGCAGGAAAAATTGCTAAAGCTTTAACTGAAAAAGGATATAATGTAGATATTGATAAAACAATAACACTAGGATATTTGCATGATATTGGAAAATATACTGGAGAATCGCATGGACATGAGATAAGTGGATATAACTATTTAAAAGATAAAGGATATGATGAAGAATATTGCAATATATGTATAACACATTCATATTTGAATAATGATATTATTTGCACAGCTGGAGGAGTTCCAAATCCACAAGATAAACCTTTTATAGCAGAATTTGTAAAAACACATGAATACACAATAGAAGAAAAATTAATAAATTTATGTGATTTAATGTGTCCACAGGGTGGAAAAGTATTTACAATAGATAAAAGGTTAATTGATATTATGATTAGAAGAGGTGCTTATTCAAATACTCAATATCATATTAAAGAAACATATCGATTAAAGGAATATTTTGATAGCTTATTAGGTTATAACTTATATGATTTATTCCCAGAAATAAAAGATAATTTATAAATAATAATTAAATCCTCTACATAATGCTAATGTGCTTTATAAAATAAAGTCAAGGTTAAAATGAATGTACTGTCACACAACCTTGACTTAATTTTAAAAGCACATTATTTTTCAACTAAGAGGATTTAAGGATAAGTATATTTAATTAAGTAGATATAAGTGCTACGAAAAATAGGAAATACCTCATTAAAAATGAGGGCAGGAAAGCGAGTGTTCACACATCGCCTATACACATTGAAGGGCAAGCCTTCAAGAGTTAATAAAGAAACAAAAATTTTAAGCAAATATGATGCAGAAATTCACCGAGTGAACTGGTTCAAACCCGCTATTCTTCGTTAAAGTTAAAAATAGTGAACTAAAAATTTGAAAAAGTTCACTCATTTTAGGCAAAAGTTCACTGAGTGTACTAAAAATTTGATAAAATATTGGATTTAGGTCAAGTATTTAGACACATTTTTTTACACTTTTTTATAAAGATTATGCTGTTTTTTCATAGTACAATCTTTCTTTTTCATTTGGTGTAATATATCCTAAACTACTATGTATTCTTTTGTTGTTATACCAACTTTCTATAAATTCAAATATTGCTAATCTTCCTTCTTCAAATGTTACGTAACTTCTTTGATTTACTTCTTCTTTCTTTAATATGGCATTGAAGCTTTCCATACTTGCATTATCATATGGATATCCTTTTTTACTATATGAATGCTTTATTTTTAGTGTTTTTAATAGTTCTTCATAATCATTTGATGTATATTGACTTCCTAAA
>CAPNAQ010000031.1 GCA_948663505.1 uncultured Clostridia bacterium
AATATATTATAAAAAATAAAAAAGTATGTCACATTTCGACAAACTTTTTATAAAATATATGTTATAATAAACATGAAAAATAGATCATAGAATTAGTCCCATTAAAAAGGGGCTTTTTCTTTTTATGTATATATGAGTTAAATATTCTGGGGAAAAAATAAAAAAGTGATTTTATATTTTTTAAGATGTCAAAAAAGATGTCAAAAATAAAATAAGTTTTGTATATGTTTGCACACAACTAAATTATAAGGAATATAACATATTCATTGGTAAGGCTGAGGTCATGGGTTCAATCCCCGTTGGAAGCTCCAAAGTCGAATTATGACGAAGTTTCAAAAATAATTTGAAATTTTGTCATTTTTGTATATAAAAAATCAAAAAAGTCTTGATTTTCCATAAAAGATATGCTAATATATATATGAACGGTATCCAAGAAACTTTCGAAGACTTGGGTCATTTTTTATATATAAGGAGTACTAATGAAAGAATATAAATCAAATGAGGAACTAGTGAATTACTTATCATCAAAAGGACTAATTATTTCAAATAAAAAAGATGCTTTAGAAAAAATTGAAAGGTATACATATTATTCAATTGTTAATACATATAAAAATATTTTTAAAGATAAAAATGGAGATTACATCAATAATGTTTCATTTGATGATATATATGCTATATTTGAATTCGATAAGAATCTAAAGAACATAGTATTAAAATATTGTCTAGAAATAGAAACAGTTATAAAATCAATTATGGCAAATCAAATTTCTAAAATATATGGTATAAAAGAGTATTTAAATATTTCTAATTGGGATAATAAAATAAATGTAGAAATAAGGGAAAACTTGCTTAAAAAGATTAATAATGAAATTGAAAAAGATTATAATGTTCATACTGCTGTAACACATTATATAGACAAATATGGATTTGTTCCACCATATGTATTAGTTAAAATTCTTACATTTGGTGTAGCAAGTAGTTATTATGGATTACTTAAACAAAGTGATAGACAAGCAATAGCAAAATATTTTAAAATATCAGATAAATTATTAAAACAAATATTAAAGAATTTAACAACATTAAGGAATGTAGCAGCACATTCTGATAGATTATATAATTATACTAGTAAATTTTATATTTCCTTTAAACTTATTGATGAAAACTATATAAAATCAGATAATATAACAAACTTGTATATGGTAGTAAGATGTATGGAGAGGTTATTAACTAAGGAACAGTATAAAATATTATATAATTCTATATATGAAGAGATTAAAAAACTGAATGAAAAAGTAAAATCTATCAAAATAACAAAAATTACAGAAATAATGGGATTCCCTATGAATAAAAAGTAGTAAAATAAATATAATAGTAAAGAACGGTACTTAGAAAACTTTCGAAGCTCTAAGTCATTCAATATAGCCTAGAGTCTAGCAAAGATTCTAGGCACTTTTTATGAGATAAGCTACTAGATTTTTTTTAATATTTGTGATATAGTATGATACAAATATTGTAATTTAATATATTGATAAAATAAATAGAAATTTGAGGAAAAAGTTATGAAAATTGTAAAGTTTGAACAAGCAAAAAAGCATAGTAATAGTGAAAAATGTAAAGTGTTAGAATATGGCTTTTCTGATAGAGATATAGATTGTGCAACAGCGATTATAAGTGGAAGAATTTTTGCATAAAGAATTTACAAATACAGTTATACTTTCTATTGGAGTTAATGATACTCAAGTTTTTAATGGAAAAACTAAAAATACTATCGAACAGTATAAAACTAATATACAAAAAATTATAAAGTATGTTATAGGAAAAGGATGTAATTTAGTAATTTTAGGATTAACACGAATAGAAAGTGATGATAAGTTTTTGTGGAAGCCAAATAAATATTATGATAATGATATTATTTCAGAATATGATAGAGATTTAAAACTTATTTTAAATTATGATACAGAATTAAAAGAATTATGTAAGAAGAATAAAGTTAAGTATATTCAAATGCAAGATATATTAGAAAAGGATGATTTTATTGATGGTTTACATCCAAATCATAAAGGACACAAGAAAATTTTTGAGTATGTTATTGAAAATATTAAATAAAACTTACATTAGAATTACATTAGACAACTATTTATAATCGATTTAAAAAGCTAAAATGCTTGAAAATATGGACTTTTGCCAGTAGCTAATTATTAATTGAACTGGCTGCAAGCTCCATTAATTGTAAGTACAAATATTGAAAACAAGTGAAAATTTAAAATTATATTATTGAGTTAGCACTGTTATTCATATATGTTAATAATATAAGATAAAAGTAGGAGTGGTTTGAGTGAAAAAAGTCATATTAAAAATAAAGGATGTTTTAGAAACATTATTCTATTCTGCATTTGCAATATTTTTTACTCTGATATTACCAATAATGTTAATTTATAATCGTCAATTTTTAGGTTTTTGTTTGATATATGTACCAATAATATTAATTTTTGTTATAGGAGGTATAGGATATTTAAGAGATAAAAAATACAAAAAAAATAATATTGCTGAATATAAAATTGAAGATCAAAAGCTTGAAGAAGTAAAGGCTGTAGAAGATACTAAAAAAAATATTCTTACTTTTGAAGGCATATTATTTGATAGATATAATCCAAATATTGAAATTAAAAATTATGATAAAGATAATAAAAAATTATATTTTGACACATTAGGATATATAAAAGAAAATCAAAAAGAAATTGAAAAAGAACTTAAAAGCTTCTATTTATCTAACTATTTATCTAATTATGATAAAAAAGAAAAGGATATAGAAGATAGTTTTAAAATAGAATTCATAACAACAAAGACTTATATGGATTTAGTTAAATATAGTGATGACATTGAAGAAAATGGCTTTGATGTAGAGGGAATAAAAGAACTAAAAAATTTAATTAATAATTCTAAGCCAGATGATATTTTTTTAGAGATTACAGCTGAATGTGATTGTATTTCTTCCGAAGATTTTGCTATGGCATATATAAATTGTAGAACAAATGGAATATGTTATTGCTATGATATAATAGAATAAAAATTAAATTTGTATAAGAATGAATATTATAAAAAATATAATCAAAAGGTTGTAAAATTACTAAAAAATTGATATACTTATAACATAAAAAAGTATATCAATTTTTTGATATTAGAGGAGGAATAAAAATGGAAGAAAACGAATTAAACCAAGAGGTAGAACAAAAACAAGAAAATGGAATAGAAATATCACCAGATGTAATAGCAGTAATAGCAGGAGTAGCAGTATCAGAAGTACAAGGAGTATCTTCAATGTCAGGAGGATTTGCAGGAGGAATATCAGAAGTATTAAGTGGAAAGAAAAATTTAGCAAAAGGTATAAAAGTAGAAAAAACAGAGGATGTTGCAAAAATAGATGTAAATATTATAGTAGAATATGGAACTAGAATACCAGATATAGCATTTGAAATTCAAAACAGAGTGAAAAAGGCAGTAGAAAGCATGACTGGTTATAAAGTAGAAGAAGTAAATGTACATGTACAAGGAGTAAATACAGATATAATAAAAAATGAAGATACACAAACAAATAAAAATGAGGAAGAATAAAGAAAAACAATAATAAAAAATTAAGTTAAGTTTCAGTTTATCTTTATACTGTATAAACTGAAACTTAAATTAAAGAAGAGGTAAAATATGAAAATTATAGAGAAAATTACATTAATAATATATTCAAATATATTATTAATAATGTCAATAATAGCATGTTTATTAGTCTTTGGATGGATAGATATTAATATAACAGTGGAATTAATCAAAACATTAATAGTATCAGAAGTGTCATCAAAAATAATATTAGGAGTAAGTATAGTATTTATACTATTATCAATAAGATGTATATTTTTTGACCCAACATCAAAAAGAAACTTACAAGAAAAACAAGGAATATTATTAGCAAATGACAATGGAAAATTAATGATATCAAAAGAGACAATAGAGAATTTAGTAGAAACAGTAACAAGAGAATATAAAGATGCAAAAGATGTTTCTGCTAGAATTGAAGTTGATAAAAATAGCAATGTAAAAATTTATGTTAATTTAATAATAGATTCAGAAACAGTAATAAAAGAGTTAACAGTAGATTTACAAAATAAAATAAAAGAGAAAATAAAAAAGGCAACAGACTTAGAAGTAAAAGAAGTCAATATATCAGTAAAAAAGGCAATTCAAGAAAAAATAGTTAATAATGAAGAAAATAGTAACTCATAAATTGAGCAAAGCGAGAGGTGATGGTATAGAATGGATGAATTTAAAAAATTTATAACTCAATACAGAGGAGCAATAATTGGAGTAATTATAGCAATACTAATTTTAGCAACAAGATTGCATAATCTCATATTAGCAATAGTGCTACTAATAATAGGTGCATTTATTGGGAATTATGTACAACAAAATAAAGATGAAGTCAAAACGAAACTAAAAAAATTTATAGATAAAATTTAATTTTGTATGAACAAATGTAAATAAAATCGTAAAGAAGGAGAATAAGGTTAAAAAATGAATAGATCAGCGATTAGAGAAAATGCCTTCAAATTAATCTATAGTTTAGAAATTCAGAAGGAAGAGAATATAGAAGAGCAAATACAACTATTTATAGAAAGTAATGAAATAAAAGATATACAAGCACAAAAATATATAAAAGATGTAATATTAGGAATTCAAGAAAAACAGGAAACAATCTTAAAAAATATAGAACAAAATTTAAAAGCAGAATGGAAATTAAACAGAATATCAAAAATAGACTTATCTATCTTAAAATTAGCAATATATGAAATAAAATATAATGAAATTCCATATAAAGTTGCAATAAATGAAGCAGTAGAACTAGCAAAGAAATATGGGGAAGATAAATCTAAAAATTTTGTAAATGGAGTTTTAGCAAGTATAGTAAATAAATAGAAAGGACAAGCTAATGAATTATGAAAATATAGCTGTAACAGTTAGTCAATTAAATAGTTATATTAAAGAAAAAATAGCTGATGATGAAAATTTAAGCAACCTTATAGTAAAAGGCGAAATATCTAATTTTAAAAATCATTATACAGGACACATGTATTTTACATTAAAAGATGAAAATTCATTAATAAAATGTATCATGTTTAAAACATATGCACAAAGATTAGATTTTATGCCTAAAGATGGAATGAAAGTTATCCTAGTTGGAGGAGTTTCCGTTTTTGAAAGAGATGGAGTTTATCAAATATATGTAAAATCAATGCAAGAAGATGGCTTAGGAGCATTATATAAAAAATATGAAGAGCTGAAAAATAGATTAGAAGTAGAAGGATTATTTGATGAAAAACATAAAAAGTCAATACCGCTAATGCCTAAAATAATAGGAGTTTTAACTTCACAAACTGGTTCTGTAATAAGGGACATAATAAATGTAAGTACAAGAAGGAACCCAAATGCATATATTAGATTATATCCAGTACCAGTTCAAGGCGAGGGAGCTGCCGAAAAAATAGCACATGGAATAAAGATAATGAATGAAAATAATTATGCAGATGTACTAATATTGGCAAGAGGAGGAGGTTCTTTAGAAGATCTGTGGCCTTTTAATGAAGAAGTTGTTGCTCATGCAATATATAACTCAAAAATACCAATAATATCAGCAGTAGGTCATGAAACAGATTTTTCAATATCAGATTTTGTGGCAGATCTAAGAGCTCCAACACCATCTGCAGCTGCAGAACTTGCAGTACCAAATATTAACGAAATACTTCAAAAAATAAATACATATCAAAATAGATTAAAAATGTCTTTGGTAAAAAAAGTTGAGATTATGAAATTAAGATATGAAAAGTGCATGTCAAGTAGAGTTTTTAAAGAACCATTAAGAAGTATAAATGATAATTATTTGAAATTAGATAGTTATATAAAGTCTTTGGAAAATTTAATAAGAAATAAGAAAAAAGAAGAAGAGACAAGGTATATAGAACTAATATCTAAGTTAGATACATTAAGTCCTTTAAAAACTTTAACAAGAGGATATTCATTAGTAGAATTTAATAATAAAATTGTAAAAACTGTAAAAGATTTAAAACCAGGGGATAAAATAGATATAAAGTTTATAGATGGATACAAACAAGCATTAGTAGAAGATTGAAAAATATGATGAGTGAATTGGAGTGATAAGGTTGAAAAATAAAACAAAAATAATAATTGCGATAGTAGTTATTGTTGTGATTATAATTGGTATTTTTTTTATAATAAATAATATAAATGTAGAAAAAAAAGATTTAGGATATAATGAAAATCTTTTTGAAGAATTTAATAATGAGAACAAACAAGTTGAAGAAATAGAGAAAAATGTAATAGAAAATGATGTAATAGAAAACGAAATTGAAGTCAATAATATAAGTAGCAATGTAATAAATACACAAGAAAATGTTACAGGAAAAGAAGAACAAGAAAGTAGTAATGACAATATAGAAGTTGATAATGATAAAGTTGCTATTGAATTAGCTCAAAAAGAATGGGGAATAGATATAGATTCATATAATTTTGTTGCAAAATCAGAAGGTAATGGAAATTATACTGTATCTGTAATTAATAAAACAACTACAAGTGTAATTACAATATATAAAGTTAATATAAGAACAGGAGCAGTAACAGAATAGAAGGGAAAGAAAAGTAAAATGGCTAAAACTAGTTTTGAAAATAATATAGAAAGTTTAGAAAAGATTATTACAGAGTTAGAAGAAGGAAATTTAAATTTAGATGAATCAATTTCTAAATTTGAAGAGGGAATTAAGATGTCAAAGCAATGTAACAAAATTTTGGAAGAAGCGGAAAAGAAAATAACTATTTTATTAGAAAAAGAAGAAAAGATTGAAGAAAGTGATTTTGATACAGACGAATAATAAGTTGTAAACAATTTTACTTACATAAAATTGGCACATGAACATTTAATTTTAATCATGCCTATTTTGTTTAATAATATGTTATTAAAAAAAAAGTTATATAAAAAATGTTAAAAGGGAGCTTACAAAAGTGAATAATTTTATAGGTTTTATTCAAAATAAATATATATATATACCATTTTTATTGTGGTTTTTTATACAGGTTTTTAAAGTAATTTATGATTTAGTAACAACAAAAAAATTTAATTTTAAAAGAATAATGGGAGCTGGAGGAATGCCAAGTTCTCATTCTGCTGTTGTAACAGGACTTGCAACATTAGTTGGAAAATATCAAGGCGTTGATAGTCCAATTTTTGCTATATCATTTATTTTGGCTTTAGTTGTAATGTATGATGCTTGTGGTGTTAGAAGAGCTGCTGGAAAACAGGCAGCTTTGTTAAATAAGATTATTGAGACTCCAGGTCTTACAGGAGTTCAAGTTTCTGAAAGGCTAGTTGAAGTATTAGGTCATACTCCAGTTCAAGTATTTGTAGGAGCTTTAATAGGAATTATAGTAGGACTCATTGCCTAGTTTTGTCTACTAAATAATAATTTGAAAGATGAAGATTGGGATAAAAGTTTAAAATTAGGCGAGGGGAAGTGTTAGAATGACTGATATAGAGATATCTAAAAGTATAAAATTAGAGAAAATAAATGAAATAGCAGAAAGATTGAACATAGAGGAAGATGATATAGAAAGTTATGGAAAATATAAAGCAAAAATATCAAATAAAGTATATGAAAAATTAAAAAACAAAGAAGATGGAAAGTTAGTTTTAGTTACAGCAATAAATCCTACACCATTAGGAGAGGGAAAAACAACAATGTCAATTGCAATTGCTGATGGATTATCAAAAATTAATAAAAAGTCTATATTAGCATTAAGAGAACCTTCTTTAGGACCAGTATTTGGAATAAAGGGAGGTGCAACAGGTGGAGGATATGCACAAATTGCACCAATGGAGGATATAAATTTACATTTTACAGGAGATATTCATGCAATAACATCAGCGAATAATTTATTATCAGCAATGATTGATAATCATATTTATTTTGGTAATGAATTAGATATTAAGCAAGTAACATGGAAAAGATGTGTAGATTTAAATGATAGACAATTAAGAAAAGTAAATACAGGTTTATCAGAAGAAAAAAACATTGTTTCAAGAGAAGATGGATTTGATATATCTGTAGCTTCTGAGATTATGGCAATATTATGTTTATCTGAAGATATTGAAGAACTAAAAGAAAGACTTGGTAATATAATTATAGGATATAATTCAAATAGTGAGCCAGTATTTGCAAAACAATTAAAGGCACATGGTTCTATGGCTGTAATTTTAAAAGACGCAATAAAGCCTAATTTAGTACAAACATTAGAACATACACCTGCTATTGTACATGGGGGACCATTTGCAAATATAGCACATGGATGTAATAGCATAATTGCTACTAAATTAGCATTAAAACTGGGAGAATATACAATAACAGAAGCTGGATTTGGTGCAGATTTAGGAGCAGAGAAATTTATAGATATAAAATGTAGAAAAGCTGATATAAAACCAGATGTAGTAATTATTGTTGTAACAATTAAAGCTTTAAAATATCATGGAGGAATTGAAAAAGATAAAATACAAGAAGAAAATTTAGAAGGTTTAAAAAGTGGAATGCATAATTTATATAAGCACATAGAAAATATAAAAGAAAAATTTGGTTTAAATGTTATAATTGCATTAAATAAATATACAACTGACACAGAAAAAGAAATAAAATATATTAAGCAAGAATTAGAAGAAAATAATATTGAAATGAGTGTTGTAGAAGCTTGGGCAAAAGGAGGAGAAGGTGCAATAGATATAGCACAAAAAATAGTTAAATTAGCAGAAGAACCTAAGAAGATAAAGTATATTTATGAATTAGGAGATGATATAAAAACAAAGATACAGAAGATTGCTACTCAAATTTATGGAGCAACTAATGTAGAGTTTTCTGAAGAAGCAATAAATAAAATAAAACAAATTGAAGCAATGGGATTTAAAAATTTGCCTGTTTGTATTGCTAAGACTCAATATTCTTTCTCAGATGACAGCAAGAATTTAAAATGTGATATGCCTTTTAATATTACAATTAGAGATATTAATTTAAAGGCAGGTGCAGGATTTATTGTTGCATTAGCTGGAAAAATTATGACAATGCCAGGTCTTCCAAAAGTCCCTGCAGCAGAGAGTATTGATATTAATGAAAATGGAGATATCATAGGGATATTTTAATACAAAATATATAATTTTATCATAATAGAGATATAAAAGTCAATAGTTCGTATAGAAAAAATTGACTTTTTTTGAATTTTATGCTATTATATAAATATATATAGTACATTGAAAAAAAGACAATTTTTAAATTGTCTCATAAAATTACTAACTTATGAGATTATTAAATACTTTCTTTTAATGTACAAAAAAATTATTTTTAAAAAAGAAAAGCCCCGCTAATGAAGCAGGAATATGAGAGACTTTTATTATATATAATATAAAAGTTAGCCAATCTTATATTTTGGGAACGAACGCCACTTAAGTGGGTAGTAGGGAAAGGACAATATGGCAACGTTAACATTAAGAGTAGAAGATAATTTTTTTGTTGAAACAAGAGGGGTTCAAAGTGTATATATTAAAAAGCCTACCCATGTGGTGGCTAATGGCTGGGATTGTGTCATTGCTGATAATGGCACAATTGAATGTAATTCTACTAAAGAATATTCGAATGGATTGTATAATATGAGATACAAGATTTTACCAAACGGATTTGCAAAATTGACACTAAAAACACCTAATAATGGTGTTAAAACAATAATGAAAGGATTTGTAATTCCAAAGGGAGAAAAGTTATGTAATGGACTAATTGGGTTGTCAAGTGGTAAGATAGATAAAAGGTATGCTTATTTTAGAAATGAAGAATTTCAAAATTTTCTAAAAGATCATGAAATATCTGCCATAAAACATGAAGACCCTAACAGAGTATATCTAGTTAGAAACGCTAGATATGCAGGAGGAGATTGTATTTCATATATAAAAACAGATGGTGAAATGAAAGTAATTACTACAAGAGAAAGAGAAGAGCAAATAGAAGTAACAGGAGCTACTTGGGTGCTTCATAGACAGTCTCAACATGAAGGAGATTGTCACAATTGCTTTGGAATTTTGTATACAATAGAGAAGGATCCTACTAATTTGGTAGGAATACCAAACATAAAAGAAATTATAAATAAGCGTTCAAAAATAAATTTAATTGGTGATAAAGGATTTATTAATATTGAAGAGTTAGAACAAGAATTGAAAAAAATTGTTCCAACCCTGAAAAGAGATAATGTAGGATATGAATTTCGTAAAGAGCCTTATATTGTTTTTTACAAGTTAAATAACTCAAAAATAGAGTTAAATAATGGAACATCAATTACATTTTTAAATGAAATTGATGCAAAAAAAGCTTTTGAGGAATTTAAAGGAGTGAGATACAAAAATATAAAAGAGCTTGAAGAAGCTCTTAAAAACAAATATATAATAAAATTAGCGAAATATTATGCTAGTTGTGAAATAAATAAAGATAAAACAGAATTGTATGTACTTATGAGGAGAGATGATAATAATACGTATCACAATTGTTTTTGGACAGCAAAAGTAAGTTAGTGTTAGTAATTTTATGTATAAAAAGCAGATCCTAGTTAGGGTCTGCTTTTTCTTTTATTTTTTTATAAAGACCTTTTTTGATTTAGTTCTTTTATATATTTTACAAATATTGCAATCTGAGCAAATTTCTACTCTACCTTCAAAAATAAGGCTTAATGTATGAATAAACTCATCAGCAGTATTATCAATAAGGTGAATATAAATCTTATTAGGAATAAGAGTAAGTAAACCATTTAAAGCATAGTCATTAGAAGAAAAAGAAATATCAGACAAATATTTAGCTTTAAAAATATCGTCAGAAACATTTATAATATTTTTATCAGAATCTAGTAAAATAGAATTCTCATTATTATAAATTAAATGTACAATATCGCAATTAGATGGCTGAGAAGTAACATAAAGTTTTAAAAGAGAAACAAATTCAAAATACTCTTTTTCAATAACATAACTATTTACAGCCTCATCAACAACATTTTCTAAAATTTTAACATAATCTTTAATTCTAAAATTAATAAAACCATATAGAATAATTGACTTATTATCTGACAAATAAGAAGAAAACGATTTTATTAAATTAGAGTATTTAATATCAAAATATTTATTAAAATCATCTGCAAAGATATCAAAACACATATTTAAAATTTTCTTTTTCTCAGATAGCTCAAAATAGAAGTAATTTTGATTGATTAGTTTTTTTAACAGATTTTCTTCAATTTCATCAATTATTAAACAGGATAAAATGCAAGAAAGTTCATGTATAAAAGCTATATCGTTATTACCAGTATAATGAACAATAATATTTTTATAATGTTTGAATTGTTTTTGGGAAATATAAATTTGATCAAGTTCAATATAATCAAGCTCATTTAGTAGATAATCAAGTAAATCTGAATTATTAGTTTTTATACAAATTGATTTCATGAATTTTCTCCCCTCCATATTAGTATCTACTAAATTTTCAAAAGTTATACATTATAATATGCAGAATACTTAAAAAGGAGCTTGACTTAAGAAAAAAACAGAAATGATTATAAATGATAAAATAAAATTAATTAAAGCCTAATAATATTAATTTAAAAAAAGGAGTTCCACTATGAGTAGTTATTCACTTTAATCCGTTATAAAGTGTCTCTTTACTTTGAGTTTTTACTATTCGGAATTTTTGAAAATTCATATTATTAGGCTAAATTAATTCTAATTATAAATATTGTAATCTATATCAGGAAACACACAATCTTTTTTAGAAATATCTTTTAAAAAACTCTCATCAATTTCGTCATTTTTAATCTGATTATACAATTGTGTAAATCTACCAATATGATCTTTTATACGTTTTTTAGCATAATCAACCATTGTACCATTTGTAATAATAAATAACCAATCACTACTTTGGGCAAGTAATAACTCTCTAGCACATTGATTTAAAGCCTTTTTCTTCAAACCTTTTGCATTTGGATATAAATTAGCCAATTCACACATTCTATCACCAGCAATATGCAAATGTCTGTGAGCATAGTCATTTGAAGTATTAAGCCATACTTCACTGTATCCATTTGCACCCCAACTAGAACGACAAGGTGAACATACTTGAATTTCTGGATATTTATCTATATATTCTGAAGGTGTTATCAATTCAAAATTACAATCATCATAATAAATTTTTTTAAATAGGATATAAAGCCAATAAGGACCTTCATACCACCAATGACCATAAAGTTCAGCATCATAAGGACATAAAATTATTGGAGTCTTATCCATATATTGTACTAAATCATTAATTTGATTTGTTCTACAATCTAAAAAATGACCTGCTTGTTTTTCAGCAGAATCCATAGCCCATTGAGGATTATAGTAATCTTTATAATAAGTTTTTCCAGTAATTCTATGATATTTAATTCCAGTATGAACTCTAACACCATTATGTGCAATATATGGTTTTATATAATCATAATCAGCTTCATAACCAATATCACGATAAAATTCTCTATAATTAAAATCACCAGGATAACCATTTATAGAACTCCAAACTTGTCTTGAAGATTCAATATCACGACCAAATGCAATTACACCTTCAGGAGAAACAATAGGGGAGAATGTACCATAAACAGGAGTAGGATCTGCATATAAAATTCCATGTGATTCTGTTATTATATATTCTATACCAAATTCTTTTAAATATTTATCAGCTTCAGGAACATACCCACATTCAGGTAACCAAATTCCACGAGGCTTTTTTCCAAAGTATTTTTCATATGTTTGAACACCAACAGCAATCTGTGCTTTTATAGTCTTTTCATTTACATATAATATAGGAAAATATCCATGTGTTGCACCACATGTAATTATTTCTAAAACACCAATGTCTTGGAAATGCTTAAATTGACTAATTAAATCACATTTAAAAACATCTTTAAATAAATGTAAATCATTTGAATATCTATCAAGATAATAATGTGATAGTTTATTTAATTCTTTATCATTAGCAGTTCTTTTAACTTCTTTTTCTGAAAGTTCAATTAATTTTTTTAAATATTTAATATATTTTTTTTGTAAAAGTTTATTATCTAACATAGATAGAAGAGGAGGAGTCATAGACATTGTAATTCTAAATTTAACACCTTCATCAACTAATTTTTGAAAATTTGTAAGTAATGGTATATATGTTTCTGAAATAGCCTCATACAACCAAGATTCTTCTAAATAATCATCACTTTCTGGGTGATGTATAAATGGAAGATGTGCATGTAGTACAAAACTTACATAGCCCTTTTTTTGTTGCATTTTAATTCTCCCTTCGATTATCTTGTAACAAATTTATGGAGAGCTTCACTATTTATAATTTACTCTTAATTAAAATTTACAGTTTTAAAAAATATACTACAAATTTGTTAGCTTTCCGATTTGTTCTTATTTAAATTGAGAAGATGTATGAGAAGATGGATTCTTTAAATTATAAATTTCTTCTACATTTTCATTTTTATAAATCTCTTTGTATAAATCATAAATATTGTAAATTTTGCCCATATTTCTAATAAAACACAAATTAGAAATTGATTTTGATGTTTCTTGATTAGTTTTTACATTTCTAAAGTAAATCATTTTTTCATCTTTATTGAATAAAATATGATCATTTGGTGATTCAATTTTATTTGAAGATGTTATATAAACATAATTATTTTGTATTTTTTCATTATTAATTATAGGGCGTCTACCTAATTCAATTCTATAATCAGATTTACTATCATTTACATTTAAATACCAACTATTTGCAAAATCATTTATATCAACTTCAAAACTATAGTGTAAAGTATTATTATAAATAATAAGCACAGGTTTTGTGGTTTCAAAAAAGTTTTCTCCAAATTGTATTTTATAGTTTTCTCTATCTTCATCAGAAATATCCCAATAAACAAATAATGTTTTTGGTGTTTGTGCTAATATTTTTACAATAGTTTGGTTATATCTGTATGGTAAATCATAATATTCAACTATTGAAGGTTTTAATGTATTTTTTGATTTATTTTTTGCTACAGGTACTTTTTCTGCTGTAGTTTTAGATGTAGCTTTTATTCTTTTGCTATTAGATACCTTTTTTTGTGTTGTAGATGTTTTTTTAGCTAATTGTTTTTTAGTTGTTGTTTCCTTTGATTTTGTTGTTGTTTTTTTCTTTTCTGGAATTTTTAATTCTTCATTTTCTTTTGTTTTTCTTGGCATTTTTTCCTCCTAGTTTTTATAAGGTTAATCTCTTTTTTATTTCTTATATACTATAATAAATTTAAAATAAATTCAAGTAAATTAAA
>CAPNAQ010000032.1 GCA_948663505.1 uncultured Clostridia bacterium
AGAAAATATCAAATGATGAGAAAACTAATTATGAAATTTTTAAAAATATATTTAAAGTTAGAATAATAAAACTAGAAGATTCATATTTGCAAATTACAAAAGAAAATAATAAGTATTTTATACAGATTTTTGATGAAAATATTTTTGAAGAGAAGGTTGAAATTTCAGAACCAGAAGAATTGGAAATAAAACTAAATAAAAAAGTAGCAATTTGGAAATAATGTCCAAAGGGGGACTGTTCCTGATGGACATTGGCAAAAATGGACATTGTACAAAATTATGGGAGGAAAAGTATGAAGATTACATTTTTAGGAGCAACAAAAACAGTAACAGGATCAAATAGTTTAGTAGAAGCCGCAGGAAAGAAATTTTTAGTTGATTGTGGAATGTGGCAAGGTAAAGCAGAATTAGAGGAAGAGAATTTTCAAGAATTTGAATTTGACCCCGCAGAAATTGATTTTATGTTATTAACACATGCACATATAGATCATTCAGGAAGAATACCAAAATTATATAAAGAGGGATATAGAAATAAAATATATGCACACAAGGCAACATGTGATTTATGTGCATTAATGTTGCCTGATAGTGGACATATACAAGAAATGGAAAATGAATGGAAGAATAGAAAAAGGGTAAGAAAAGGTGAAAAAGAGAGAGAGCCATTATATACAGCAGAGCAAGCTGTAAGATGTTTAGAAATTTTTGAGCCTGTAAAATATGATGAAATAATAGAGATAACACCTGAAATCCATGTAAGATTTAATGATGCAGGTCATATGCTAGGATCTAGCATAATTGAACTTTGGGTAAATGAAGATGGTAAAGAAACAAAGACTGTTTTTACAGGAGATTTAGGTAATAATGATATTCCATTATTAAGTGAACCTACAATGATAGAAGACGCAGATTATTTAGTTATGGAGTCAACATATGGTGCTAGAAAACACATAAAAAATGAAGAAAAAGCGGAGTTATTTTTAGATATAGTTTCTGAAACACTAGATAATCAAGGAACTGTAGTAATACCATCATTTGCAGTAGGAAGAACTCAAGAAATTTTATATGAATTAAATAAGTTAAAAGAAACAAAAGATGATTCAGAATTTCTAAGAAAGTATAAAACATTAATGAAAGCTCCTGTATATGTAGATAGTCCTTTGGCAATATCAGCTACAGAGGTTTTTAAAGAAAATATGGATTTGTTTGATGAAGAGACTCAAGAAGCAATGCTTAAAGGAGACAATCCACTTGAATTCCCAGGTTTGAAGTTTACAAAAACAGCAGAAGAATCTAAAGCTTTAAATGAAGATTTAACACCAAGTATAATAATTTCAGCAAGTGGTATGTGTGAAGTAGGAAGAATAAAACATCATTTAAAACATAATTTATGGAGAGCTAATTCATGTATTTTATTTGTTGGTTATCAAGCACCAGGAACATTAGGTTATAGTATTGTAAATGGTGCAAAAAAAGTAAAAGTTTTTGGAGAAGAAATTGCTGTAAATGCAAGAGTTGAGTATTTAGATGGATATTCAGGTCATGCAGATCAAGATGGATTAATGAATTTTATTTATTCATTTATAAAAAAACCTAAGCAAATCTTTCTAGTTCATGGTGAAGATGATTCACAAGAGGTTTTAAAAAATAAGATTGAAGATGAAACACATTTGCCAGTAATTATTACTCAGTTTGGAGAAACATATGAACTTAAAGATACTGTTCAATTGACTAATAAAATTGAAAGAAAATCATTACCTAATTTAAGAAATGATGTATTAAAAAGGCTAGAAAAATTAAAACAAGAGGTTTTAGATATGGATGTTTCTGTTAAAGAGGATATTAATAGCCAAGAATTGAAAGATGAGGATATTTTTAGAATTAATGAGAAAATAAAAGATTTGGAAAAACAAATTTTAAATGTAATTGAGGGATAAATATATTTAATGTTATTATTTTTAATTAAATAGTGAAGAAAATGAAAGGGAATATAAAAATGCAAAGTAAGTATTATAATGAATCAATAATAGGAAACAAAAAAATGATAGCAACATACACATCAAAAGGGGAAATACAAAGAATGTATTTTCCAAGTAGAGATAGTAGGCAATATATAAACTATTTTCATACAGGTATAAAAGTAAATGACTCAGATTTAATATATTTACATGATGATATAAACAATGTATATAAGCAATATTATGATACAGACACAAATATATTAAATACTGAGATTACAAATACATATTTTAATATAAAAATATTGCAAACAGACTATTTTTTAATAAAAGAAAATGTATTAGCAAAAAAATATACATTTATTAATGAAGGAAAAATAGATTTAAAAACACAATTTTATATACATTCAGAATTATTATCTGATTATAATAATTTTGTTGGAGCAAAGATTGTTAATGGTGGTATGATGCAATATGCACATGATTTTTCATTCTCAACATTTTCAAAGGAAAATGATATAATTAAACATCAAATTAATGGAAGCAAAGATAATATAAAGAGAACTGAGATACATGATAAAGATTATATTGGAATGTCAAAAGATACATCTATAGCATTTGATATTGGAAATATAAAAGCTGGTGAAAAGAAGCAAATTCAGATCTGTATTTTAATTGATGATAATAAAAATGTGTCTGATATAGAAGATGAAATTGAAAGAATAAAAAGAATTGATTTTGATAAAGAATATATAGAAACAAAATCATATTGGAGAAAATATTTAAAAGCACATAATAGTTTAAAATTAAAAGAGAGTAAAAACTCTTATGATGAAATTATCTATGAAATTTATAAAAGAAGTATTTTATTATTTCCATTGTTAACAAACTTAGAAACAGGAGGAATAATTGCTTCACCAGAAATTGATGAGGACTTTTCTAAATGTGGTAGATATGCGTATTGTTGGACTAGGGACGCAGTTTTTGTAACAAAAGCCATGGATATATTAAATATGAAAAAGGAAACCGAAAAGTTTTATAAAGTATTTTGTAAAAAAACTCAAAGTAGAAATGGTATGTGGGAACAAAGATTTTTTACAGATGGAAAGCTTGCTCCATGTTGGGGATATCAAATAGATGAAACAGCAAGTGTTATATATGGTGTTTATGAACATTATAAATATTCAAAATCTGAACAGTTTCTAAAAGATACCTTGCAAATGTGTGAAAAAGCTACAGATTTCTTAAAGAGATATATAAAAGATATATTAGAACATACAAATAAATATCATGTAAGTTATGATATTTGGGAAATGTGTGAAGGTATTCATTTGTATTCTTTAGCAAGCATTTATTCTGCTTTTAATTGCATGGTTAATATATATTCAATTTTAGGAAAAAATATTTCTGATTTTGAGAATAACAGATTGAAAGATGAGAAAGTTGCAAAATCAATTAAGGAAATCCAAAAATTGCAACTAGATATTAAGAAATTTATTAATTCTAATTTATATGATGATGAAAAGAAATCTTATGTTAGAAATGAGAATGATAAAAAGATGGATATTAGTATTTTAGGTACTGTTACTCCATTTAATGTGTTCACTTCTAAAGAGAAGAAGGTTCAAAATACTGTTGAGAGAATTAATTTATGTTTAAGAACTTATACAGGTGGTTATCAACGTTTTGAATTTGATAATTATTTAAATGGTAATCCTTGGCCTATTGCTAATTTGTGGATGACTTTATATTATATTGATTCAGGTGAGAAAAAAAAGGCTAAAGAATGCTTTGATTTTGTTGTTAAAACTGCTGGTAAACATTTCTTTTTAGGCGAACAGGTTAATAATGAGTCTTTAAAGCCTAATTGGGTTATTGGTCTTGGCTGGTCTCATGCCATGTTTATTATTGTTTTGGAAAAATTGTATGGGAAAAATTTTTAAAATTGGGCTTGAAATATAAAATGAATTGATATAAAATGTAAATGTCTATAGAAAATTACAAGTTAATTTTTTACAAGACAAAAACAAAGAGAGAGTAAAAAGTAAAAGCTTTTGAAATCAAAAGGAGGAAAATTATGTCAGTAAAATTAGGAATTAATGGATTTGGAAGAATAGGAAACCTATCATTCCAAGCAGCTATTCAAAAGGAAGGAGTAGAGGTAGTAGCAATAAACGACCCATTCATTACAGCAGATTATATGGCATATATGACAAAATATGATACAGTACATGGAAGATTTAATGGAACAGTAGAAGAAAAAGATGGAAATTTAATAGTAAATGGAAAAACAATAAAAATATATAATGAAATGGACCCACATAACATACCATGGGGAGAATTAGGAGTTGAATACGTATTAGAATGTTCAGGAGTATTTACAACATTAGAAAAAGCACAAGCACATATTGATGCTGGGGCAAAACAAGTAATTATAAGTGCACCATCAAAAGATGCACCAATGTTTGTAATGGGAGTAAATAATACAGAATACAAACCTGAAATGAATATAGTATCAAATGCTTCATGTACAACAAACTGTTTAGCACCACTAGCAAAAGTAATAAATGATAATTTTGGAATTACAGAAGGATTAATGACAACAGTGCATGCAACAACAGCAACACAAAAAACAGTTGATGGAGCATCTAAAAAAGATTGGAGAGGTGGTAGAGCAGCAGCAGCAAACATCATACCATCATCTACAGGAGCAGCAAAAGCAGTTGGAAAAGTAATACCATCATTAAATGGTAAATTGACAGGAATGTCTTTCAGAGTTCCAACAGTTGATGTATCTGTAGTAGATTTAACTTGTAATTTAGCAAAACCAACAACTTATGAAGAAATTTGTACAGTTATGAAAAAAGCATCTGAAAATGAACTTAAGGGAATTATTGAATATACAGATGAACCTGTAGTATCTTCAGATTTTATATCAGATCCTCATACATCAATTTTTGATGCTACAGCTGGTATTATGCTTACAGATACTTTTGTAAAATTAGTTGCATGGTATGATAATGAATGGGGTTATTCTAATAAATTAGTAGATTTAGCTTGCTATATAGCTTCAGTTAAATAGTTGAATATCCATTTGGGGACTGTCCCCAAATGGACATTTTGATAGATTTCCAAAAAAAACGAAATTATAAACAAAAGAAGGATTTAAATATGAATAATAATTTTAAAAAAAATAAAGGTATAACATTAGTGGCATTAGTAATTACAATAATTATTTTATTAATATTGGCAGGAATTACATTAGTAGCATTAACAGGGGAAAATGGATTATTTAGTAAATCCAAACAAGCAGTAGAAAGAAATAAAGAAGAGGCTGCAAGAGAGAAGATAAGTCATGCTTTAGGAGAATATATGATTGATATAAATTCTGTAGATATGCCAGATACTGAAAAAGATAGCTATCTATTAGAGATTTTAAATAATGTTGGACCAACAACTGTAGCAGAAAATGCTAACTATTATGAAGTACTTGTTGATGGATATATATTTTGGATACATAGGGAAACATTAGACGTAGTATCAAAAGAAATAGATAATGAAATAGAGGCAACAGAAGTAAAAATAAAAGAAAGCAGTAAAAATATGACAGTCAATGTAGGAGAAACTGTGAGCATTGATATAGAAGTACAACCAGAAGGAGCAAGTAAAAAAAGTCTAGAATATATATCAAATAACTCTGAAATAGCAGAAGTAAATTATGGAGTAGTAAAAGGAATAGCACAAGGAACAGCAACTATAACAGTAAAGACAAAAAGTGGACAAGAAGAAACATGTACAATAACAGTAAATGATAGAACACCTAGCGAAATTTTGTATAGTTGGGAAGAGCTAGACAAAATAGCAAGAGCTATATCAAATACAACAAAGTATAATAAAGATACTAAAACAATAATGGTAACAATTGAAGGAATCGAAAAAATTTTAACAGTAGGAGACTGGAAAGAAATAGATGGTAAAAAAGTAAGAATTTTAGGATTCAATCATGACACATTAACATCACGTAATTCATATGAAGGAGGAACATTAACAGGAAAAGCTGGTATTAGCTTTGAATATGTAGATTGTTTGATTGATTCGGCACAGATGAACAATAAAAATGTTGAAGAAGGAGGATGGACTTCTAAAGATTTATATAAAATATTAAATACAAATACTGATGCTAAGTATAAAGAAATACAATCTATGGGAATTCCAATTAAAAATGTTGTGAAAACTGCAAATGCTTCTGCAACTGGTGATAGCCGTTTGAGGACAAATGACTATTTGTGGCTTCTATCATGTACAGAGATCTATGGTACTTCAGCTAAACAAGGAATGGAGTCAGCTTTTGCGTATAAGAAGGAAGACGAACAATATAAGTATTATTCAGATTTGAAACCTAATTATGCAACTTCATATGATTTTTTGCGTAAAGTAAATCAGAATGGTAATGTTGTTGAATGGTGGCTAAGGTCTAGAGCTCATGGATATGCTTATGCATTTTGCAATATTAGCTCAGGAAAATGTGATATGAGAGATCAAAGTTGGAGTAAAGGTATAGCTCCAGGATTTGCTATATAATATACTATCTAAAAACTAAATAAATATATTATAATATGATGTGTAAAAAACACATCATATTTTTTTGCAAAACTATTTTAAAGAAAGAAAAAAAATACCTTGTAAATTTAAGCATAATGGTGTAAAATACGGTAAAGTGCAAATAATAAAAACAAAAAATAAAAAAAGCTTATGTAAATAACTAGAAAAAGTATAAATTAAGAAAAAATTAGGAAGGAATGAAAAAAGTGAGAATAATAACAAATGATGACTCAAAGAAAGAATATAAAAAATTTTTAGAAAGTCATGAAAGATGTAACTTTCAACAATCATTAGAATGGGCAGAAATAAAAAAGCCAAATTGGAAACCAGAAGTAATATTAGCAGAAGACACAGAAGGAAATATAATAGGATCATTATGTGTATTAATAAGAAAAATGCCAATATTTGGAAATATAATGTATTCATCAAGAGGACCAGTATGTGATATACATGACATATCAGTAATGAAACAACTAACAGATGGAGCAAGAGAATTAGCAAAAAAATATAAAGCATTAGCATTGAGAATAGAACCAGACATAGAAAAAGAAGATCAACCTTTTAGAGATATAGTAACAAATTTAGGTTATAAAATAAAAGATGACGCAAAAGATTTCAAAGATGAAATTCAGCCAAGATTTGTATTTAGACTTAATATAAAAGACAAAACAGAAGAAGAAGTTATGTCAGGATTTCATCAAAAATGGAGATACAATATACGTTTAGCAGGAAAAAAGGGAGTAGAAGTAAAAGAAGGAACAAAAGAAGACCTAAAAGACTTTCATAAAATAATGATAGAAACAGGAAAAAGAGATGGTTTTATAACAAGACCATTAGAATACTTTGAAAAGATGTATGATAACTTAGCGCCAAACCATATGAAATTATTAATTGCATATTATGAAGGAAAGCCAATATCAGGTGTAATACCAATATTTTATGGGAACAAAACATGGTATTTATATGGAGCAAGTAGTAATCAACATAGAAATTTAATGCCAAACTACTTATTACAATGGGAAATGATAAAAATGGCAATAGCAAGACATGATGATATATATGACTTTAGAGGAGTATCAGGAGTAGTAGATGAAAATCATCCACAATATGGATTATATAGATTTAAAAAAGGATTTGGAGCTACATTTACAGAATTTATAGGAGAAATATATATTCCATTTAAACCAATAAGATATGCCTTATATAAGTTTTCAGAAAAAGCATTTAGAACAATAAGACAGATTAAAAGAAATTTTTGTTCATAAATAATGTCCAAAGGGGACAGAGTGGAGTGAAAAAAGATATTGAAATCAGTAGTTATAAATAAAAATGATTTAAGATATAACATAGAGAAAATAAAAGAATATGCAAATACAAATTTACCTGATGATAAAGGAAACACAGTTAAAATAATAGCAGTAGTTAAATGCAATGGATATGGATTAGGAATAGTTGAATATACAAATTTTCTAATTGATAATGGAATTAACTTTTTTGCAGTATCATCAATAGAAGAAGCATTAAAAATAAGACAAGCAGGTATAAAACAAAGCCTGTTAATGCTATCATCAACAAGTATAGAAGAAGATGTAAGAACATTAATAGAAAATAACATTGTATTGACAATAGGTTCTAAAGAATCAGCAGAAATTGCAGATAAAATAGGACAAGAATTAAATAAGAAAATAAAAGCACATTTAAAAATAGATACAGGATTTGGCAGATATGGATTTATATATAGTGATAGAGAAAGTATGATAAAAACATTAAAAAGTTTAAATAATATAAAAATAGAGGGAACATATACACATTTTTCAAATTCATATTATAATGATAGATACACAAAATTACAATTTGATAGATTTATAAATTGCATAGAAGTATTAAAGATGAACGAAATTGAAACAGGAATGTTACATGTATGTAATACATCTGCATTTATAAAATTTCCAAATATGCACCTAAATGCTGTAAGAATAGGCTCAGCATTTACAGGTAGAATATCATTTAAAAATTCTGTTGGATTAAAAAAAATAGGATATTTAAAATCAAATATTGCAGAAATAAAAGAATTACCGAAAGGATTTAATATTGGATATTCAAATGCATATAAAACAAAAAAGAGAACAAGAGTGGCAATAATACCATGTGGATATATAGATGGTGTTAATTTAGAATCAGGAAGAGATATGTTTAGGTTGATAGATAAAGCGAGATATATAAGTAGAGATATTAAAAATGCTCTAAAAAAACAACAATTATTTGTAAAAATAAAAGACCACAAATGCCCTATATTAGGTAGAGTTGGAACATATCATGTAACTGTTGATATAACAAATAAGGATGATATAAAAATAAATGATGAAGCTATTTTTAATGTAAGTCTGAAACATGTTGATAGTAATATAAAGAGGGAGTGGATTTGATGAAAGAAAATCTAGAAGAAAAAGAAAATATACACAATGAACAAGAAGCAAATATAAAAAAGGTAGGATTTTTCAAAAAAGTATGGTATTCAATTACAAAATTAGAGAAATATCCAGAACTATCAGCACAAGGATTATCTAAAGCTATAAAATATGTAGCACAACTTGCGATAATAATGGCAATAGTATCTTCAATTATTACTGTATATGGAACAAAAAAACTAATTGATAATGCTACAACATATATAAGTGAAAAGGCACCAGATTTTGTGTATAAAGATGAAGTTTTAACTATAAATTCAGATGAGAAAATTATTGATGAAAATACTACATTTGGGAAAGTTATTTTAGACATAAATACACAAAATGAGGAAGATGTTCAAAAATATTTAGATGATATATCAAAAAGTGAAAGTTCAGGTGGAATATTAATATTAAAAAATAAATTAATAATAAGACAATCAGGAATAGAAGATGTAACATATGAATATAAACAATTATTTGAACAGTTAGGAATATCAGAGTTTAATAAACAAGATTTAATAGATTATTTAAAAAATGATAAAATGTATGGTATATATGTTAATTTATTTGCTGTATTGGCATTATATGCTGTAATAATATACTTCATAAATACAATATTAAATGTATTTATAATAAGTATATTTGGATATATTGCAACATTAATAACAAAACTAAAGATTAGATATGTAGCAGTATTTAATATGGCTGTATATGCAATTACTTTATCAACAATGTTAAATATTATTTATATGATAATTAATGCAGTATTTAAATTTAAAATTAATTATTTTGATTTAATGTATGTGTTAGTATCATCAATTTATATGATTGCAGCAGTTTTTATGTTAAAAACAGACTTTACAAAAAAACAAGAGGTTGTGCAAAAAATAGTTGAGGTTCAAAAACAGGTTCATGATGAATTAAAAAGTAAAGAAAAAGAGAAAAAAGAAGATGATGGACATATAGATAATAAAAATAATAATGATGATAAGCAAAATGATAGAGATGAAAAAGAAGAAGATAATAATATAGAAGGAGAAAAGTCAGAAGGAGCAAATGCTTAAAAGATTTGGCAGACGAAAAATTCGAAGAATTTTTTGGATGACGATGAACGAACGAAGTGAGTGAAAGGGAGGAATTCTTATGGATAAAAATGATAAAAATAAAAAGAAGAAAAAAGACTTGTTAATATCTGGGATAATTTCAATTATATTAGTTATGTTATTAGCTGGTATAGTGATTTATTATTTATCAGATAATAAAGAAGAAGACGAAAAAACACTTGCATATACAGAATTAATAAAAGAGATGTCTTATGGAAATATAGAAAAAATAGAAATGACAGTTGGAAGTACATCAGTAAAAGTAAAAGTTAAAAATCAAGAAGAAGAAAAAAAGTCAATAGTTCCAAATACAGAAGCTTTTATTGAATTAATACAACAAAAAGTTGCAGAAGGAAATGAAATTAAATTAATACAAAAGCCAAAAAGTGTGGTTACACAAATACCAACAGTAGTAATTAGTTTATTACCAACTATTATAATGGTTGCACTTTTTGTAATGATATTTAAAATGCAAGGACTTGGAGAAAAAGGACAAGTTTATGAAGAAACTGAAAGAAATACAAAAATAAGATTTAAAGATGTAGCAGGATTAGATGAAGAAAAAGAAGAATTAATAGAAATAGTAGATTTTTTAAAAAAGCCAGAAAAATTTACAAAAATGGGTGCAAAGATACCTAAAGGAGTATTGTTATATGGAAAACCAGGTACAGGAAAAACACTTATAGCAAAAGCAATTGCAGGAGAAGCTGATGTTCCTTTTATATCAATGAGTGGATCAGAATTTATAGAAATGTTTGCAGGGCTTGGAGCATCAAGAGTTAGAAAATTATTTGATAAAGCAAGAAAATTAGCACCTTGTATAGTTTTTATTGATGAAATAGACGCAATAGGAGCAAGAAGAACTTCAAATAGTGGGGCAGAAACAGAAAATAATCAAACATTAAATCAATTATTAGTTGAAATGGATGGATTTAGTTCAGAAGAGACAATTATAGTTTTAGCTGCAACAAATAGACCAGAAATGTTAGATCAGGCATTGTTAAGACCAGGTAGATTTGATAGACAAATAACAATACCAAGTCCTGATTTAAAAGGTAGATTAGATATATTAAAAATCCACAGTGAAGGTAAAAGATTATCAGATGACGTTAATTTAGAAAGCATTGCAGAAGATACAGCAGGATTTACAGGAGCAGAACTTGCTAATATTTTAAATGAAGCTGCAATAATTGCAACAATAAATCAACATGAAGATATTGAAAATTCAGATATAGAAGAAGCTGTAAAAAAGGTTACTGTAGGACTTGAAAAACACAGTAGAGTATATTCAGAAAAAGATAAAAAATTAACAGCATATCATGAAGCAGGACATGCTGTTGTAAGTAAGTATTTACCAACTCAAACAGATGTAAAGGAAGTTTCTATTATTCCAAGAGGAGTTGCTGGTGGATATACAATGTATAAGTCTGATGAAGATAAATATTATGTATCAAAAACAGAAATGAAGGAAAAATTGATTGCATTACTTGGTGGTAGGGCTGCTGAAAAATTGGTTTTAGATGACATTTCAACAGGTGCTAGTAATGATATTGAAGTTGCAACTAAAATCGCAAGGGAAATGGTTACAAAATATGGTATGAGTGATATTCTTGGTCCTATTGATTTTCAAGGTAAAGAGCAAAATGATATGTTTGTTTTTGGAGAGAATATAGGCGATAGAATTGGCGCAGAGGTTAAATCTTTGATTGATGAAGCTTATTCTGATGCTCAGAAGCTTTTAATTTCTCATAGAGATAAACTTGATACTATTGCTAATTTACTTCTTCAAAAAGAGAAGATTAATGAAACTGAATTTAAAAGTATATTTGATGAAGTATAAAATATAATTTTTTATGATAGAATGAATTAAAAAATAGTTATGATAAGCCCTAAACTTTGAAAGGATAGGGCTTATTTTTATATTATAGGAAAGTTCTATTAATATGTAAATATTTAGTTATATAATCTGCAGAACTTTCCTATAATATAAATATTTGTACACAATTTTACATGCGTAAAATTGGCACATGAACAAAGATGCGGACTTTACAATGTTAAAAACAGAGACAATGTTATTAATGTCCGCTTTTGTTCTATAATAGAAAACTCTATGAAATTTTTTTATTTTGCAATACAAAGTGAAAATAATAAAGCCATAATAATATGAATTTTCAAAAATTCTAAATCAAGTAAAAAGCAGTTCAAAAATAGCCTTTGCATAAATATCACAAGCAAGTAACAAATTATCAATAGAAATAAATTCATCAGTTTGGTGGCACAAATCTTTTTGATTCGGAAGATTAGCACCAAAAGAAACAAAATTATCAAAAGCCCTTGCATATGTTGCACCACCAATAGCTATAGGTTCAGCATGTGAAGATGTTACTTCATTAAAAATACTACAAAGAGTTTTAACTAAATAAGAATCTTTAGAAACATATAAAGGATCTTTTTTACCAGTAAATGCACAAGAAACATTATTAAATTCTTTACAAATTGTAGAAAAATGATCTTCAATAAATTCAAATTTTGTATTAATAGGAACTCTTAAATTAAAGCCAATTTTTAAATCATCATTTTTAAAATAGAATTTACCAACATTTAATGTTAAATTACCAGACTCATCAGGAATATTAATATTTAGTTTTTCACCATTATAATCAAGACCTATATATTTAGTAAATAAATCAAATAATGGAATTGTAATATTGTAATTTTTAAATAATTTATCTAATAATATAATTAATCTAGAAATAGAATTTACACCTAAATCAGGGTGTGCAGCATGTGCTTGAATTCCACTTGATGTAATCTTTAATTCAGTATTGTTTATAATTTTTGTATCAATATCAAATTTTAGTTCAGAAACAATATTTTGAACTAGATTATTAACATCATCAATTTTTATACCATTTTTTACAGAAATGTTACAACTACAATATTTTGGAACAACATTTAAAGCATTATTATTACAATCAATAGAAGTTATTACAATATCATTGTTTTTATAATATGAATAATCCATTATTAAAAAAGGAGAAATAAGACCTTTTTCTGCATAAATACATGGAAAGTCAGCATCAGGACTAAATCCTATACTTGGAATTTCTTCATGTTGTTTATAATATTCAATACATTTCCAATTTCTTTCTTCATTTAGTCCTAATATAAGCCTAACTCTTTTATTTATAGAAATAGAATTTTCAGTACAATAGTCCATAACTGCTTTCATTGCATATAAGCTTGCAACTACAGGACCTTTATCATCTATTGCACCTCTTCCATATATTTTATTATCAACTAGTCTTGCCTCAAATGGGGGATATGTCCAGTTTTCGCCTTCTGGTACAACATCTAAATGTCCTATGATTCCTATTAATTCTTCACCTTCTCCAAATTCTATGTATCCACAATAGTTGTCAATATTTTTTGTTCGAAATCCTAGTGCTTCTCCTAATTTTAAAGCATATTCTAATGCTTTTACTGTATTTTTTCCAAATGGTTCTTTGTCATTTTGCATTTCTTCATATACACTTGGTATTTTTATTAGTTCTTGTAAATTTGATATTAGTTGATTTTCTTTAATATATTTTTTAAACATTTCTAACCTCATTTCTTTTTAGTTTTATTATATTTATTTTTTTATATTATATACCATAAAATAAAAAGCAGGTCAAAATATGACCTGCAGAAGAATTAAAAAAAATCAATAATTTTTCTTAAAAATTCCGTAAAGCTTGTAGAATTGAAGAATGCTATATTTAAATATTTTTGTGACGATATTTGAATATAGCCCTGCAATTTCATAGCTTCAAAGATAAGTCCTTGCCGAGAAGGCTCAGAAAAGTCATGCGTGATAGAGAGATCTGTCATAATATCACTACCGTTTTCAATATATTGAAGATCTAGCTTCATATATTTACCTCCTGAAAATTTGATATTTTCATTTTACCACAAAAAGTATAAAAAGTAAACTAAAAAATTGCAAATAAAAAAAGGGTTATGATTAATTTATGATAATGTCTTAAGTAGTAACCCATAAAAATGTCCCAAAA
>CAPNAQ010000033.1 GCA_948663505.1 uncultured Clostridia bacterium
TTTCTATATTTAAGAAAATTTAGATAAAATACAAATTTTTTTAAAGAAAATACAAAAAAAATTAAAGAAAATACAAATTTTTTTACATATTTTATTGATTTTTTTAAAGAATTTGAGTATAATAATATTAACAGAAGCAATTCTGTTACGAGTTGAAATACACTCAATTTGAGAAGACATTTAGACCTGAAAGACGGTCAAGTTGATTTACAAATAACCTTTAGACTAAGTCTAAAGGTTATTTGCTTTTTAAAAATATCTATTTCAAATTTACATCTTCTAAAAATTCATCTAATGTAAATTCACGATTGTATTCATCAACGATAATGTATTTATTGCTATTTTCATTATAGAAGTTTATAAAATCGTTTAAGTTGCTAAATTTTCGAAAACGGAATGTGCAAGAAGAATATACTCCAAAATCCAATTTATTTATTGAATCTAAATAAAATCTAGTTTCATTTCTATATTCAGGCTCATATTGTCTACATTCTTCTAAAACATCGTTGTTTTGTATTGGTAAAATAGAAACTATTTCTTTATTCAAATCATTATACAAATTTTCTAATTTAGTATTAAAATCTTTTTCTAGTTCTTCTAGCTTTTCAATATGCTCTTTAGTAATTTTCTTATCTTTTAAATAATATGTACAAGACATATATGCACCTCTTTTCTAAAGTCAAATATATGTAGTTTATAAATCTTTATTTTCTTCCATCCAAGTTTTTAATTGTTCTTCAGTAATTTTTTCTTTTTTAAATTCTTTAATTTTTTCTTGTGCAGTTTTCTTCCATGCATTAAATTTTTTCTTATCTTTTTCAGAAGTATTTGGATTCCTACTTAATTCCATTAATCTTTTTTGATATGTTCTTCTGTAAATTAAAAGACCTTCAACTTCTTTAACATTCTTAGCATATGTAGTACGAGCTCCTAGTTCTCTACATTTTTTTCCATTTCCAGAACGAGGTGTTAAATCACAATAAACTTCAGCTTGTCTGTTTACAGGAATAAAGTATCTGCCACAATGTTTACAAGTTTTAATTGTTATATTATTATTTACTAATTCACTTAAAACTATAAAACAAATATTATCCAAATATCTACCTGAATATTTAATACCATTTTGCATGTTTATTCCATTTATGCCTTGTGTAATGTCGCTTAGTTTAGCAGAAACAAAATCATTCTTAAAAATACTCAAGGAATTTAATAATACTTCTGTATTTTGTGTATGTTTATTTATTAAATTATGTTTTAACGAATATGCTTGAAATTTTGTATATGGTTCATATTCTTTATCTTCTTCATTTCCATTTAAATTATATATGTAATCTATACATTCTTTTAATTCTAATTGAAGTGCATATAACTTTACTTGAGCACTTTCAAAAATTCCCTTTGCATTTGCTATAAATGAATTTATATCTGTATATGATAATCTCATTTTTTTACTAGAATATTTTTCTATTATTCCCAGACCATAAGCATATATAAAATCTTTATATGCATGTCTCCAATCATCTAATCTAGCATTTAAGAAATTTATTAAAAGCATACCATATCGTTCTTCATAAGGATTATATAAATCTAGTGGTTTTGGTTTTAAAGCGTTTTTTATATATTCAGCTCGATTTCTTTTAGGAGAAACTTTAGGTAAGAAGCTATCAGTATAGTATATGTAAGAATATTTAGAGTTTTTACTAGTACCAATTTTTGAGTTATATAATGTTAAAGTGGTAGTATAATACTCTTTTTTATTATTTTTATCAAACCATATGTAAAAGCCTTTTTCGTTAGATAAATCAGCTTTATTATTCATTAGTATTTTTTCCTTTCATAAATATTTTGTGAGAAATTTTAGAAATTTAATAAATTGTATTGACATCTTATAATACCTTTAGTATAATAACAATGCAAATAAAAAGTAAAATTTCTCACTACCTATTTTAATAATACTACAAAACAAAGAATTATGCAATAGAAATAGAGAAATTTAACAACAATGAGAGGAGGAATGCTAATGTTAGAAGTTAAATCTAAAGAAAAACCTATGCCAGTTATTTATACTACTGCAGATATTTGCAAAATGTTTCATATTGGTAGAGTAAAATGTTTAGAGCTATTTCATAGAGCTGATTTTCCAGCACAGAAATATGGCAGAGGTTTTGGAATTGAAGCAAATGCTTTAACAAATTATATGAGTTCTAGACATATTATCTCGTAAAAAGCAAAAGAGATTTAGAAATCGCACTTCTAAATCCCTACAAATCACATGGGAATGTCTTCCTATGTTAATTGACAAGATTATTATAGCACAAGTAAGTATTTACTTGCAAGACATTCCCTTTAAAATTTTTATGAAGGGAGTAAAAATGAGCAAGAAAAAAGACTTTGTCGAAGGTATCGACTATGTTATTACAATTAGAAAAAGAAAAAAGTTTATAAAGAATCCAAAGAAAAGCATTTGTCCTATATGTGAAAATTGCAATCATAAGAATTTATGTTTAAATCGTAAAAATAAAGAAACTATGGAAAGATGTAATAAGTGCAAGAATTGCAGTGATAACTCTTTGTGTGATAAGTTTAACTTTTATAATGAATACGAAGGAAGATTATTAAAACTTGGAATAAATGCAAATACAGGAAAAGCTATTAGACAATCATTTTCTGGTAAGACTGAAGAAGTTGTTTTAGAAAAGTTAAAAAAGCAATATATCAAGAATAAAGAAGAAGGCATAAAAGAAACAATTTACACTCCAAATGAAGTTTCAATTATTGAACTAGCTAAAGAAATTGAAGAAAACAAATATAAACTTTCAGCAACTCATGGCTCTGGTTACAATAGAAATATGCAAACAATAAAAGCTTGTAGTGCATATAATTTCATGTTTAAGCCTATTCAAAATGTAACTAGAAATGAAATTGAAAGATTTTTACAAGCAGAAAGGCACAAATCTAATTCTACTATATCAAAGGAATATAGCATAATAAAAAATGCCTTTGATTTAGCTTATAAAAAACATCTTATAGATAAAGAAATTGCTTTAGATTTTAGCATTGATCCAATAGAAAAGCCTAAAAGTCATAAAGAAGATAAAGATGTTGTAGCATTTACAATAAAAGAAGAATATATATTAATTCAATATATGAACTCTCATTATACACAATACAACAATATGCTACTACTAGCATTATATACTGGTATGAGAATTGGAGAAGTATTAGCTTTAACTACTGCTGACTTCAATTTTGATGAAGATTATGGAACAATTAGTGTTAATAAAACAATTACTAAAAATAAAAATGGAAAAAGAATTGTTGGAAATGTTACTAAAACAAAAAATGGAAAGAGAAATTTGCATTTAGATAAAAATTCAAAAGAAATTGCAGAAAGAGCAATTAATGAAATGACACCAAATAAAAGAAATATGTTGTTTCTTCGAAAAGATGGCAAGATATATGAAAATAGTCAAGTTAATAGCGCATTTAAACGAATTTGTAAAAACGCTGAAATAAAAGTTATTATGACTAAACACAGGAAAAATTCTAAAACAAAAGGAGTTCACTATGTAAATGAAAAGACAAGTAATGTAAATGTTCACATGTTAAGACACACATTTGCAACTAGATGTATAGAGGCAGGTATGGATTTAGCAACATTACAAAAGGTTTTAGGACATGCTAATATTCAAACTACAATAAATATTTATGGAGATATATTTGATTACCATCAGAAAAATCAAATGTATAAATACACAGAGTATATGCAAAAGATGAATGAAAAATATGAAAAGATATTTGAAAATAATACGATAAAGGAATAAGATAATAATAAATAATTTGATAGAAAAATATATTCCCGACAATGTCGGGACAGAAATAGGAAATTTGAAAACACTTGATATAAGTAGAAAAGATGGCAAATAAAATTTGCTCATCTGCACCATTAGAACCTCAAGTGTTTCGTAAGATTATGCTTGAGGTTTTAATTATAAAAATTGCAGATTTCCTAACATTTTTCCTAACATATTTTTAATTTTTGGTATTTTACAAATTTGTTATGAAGTGTTTTGAAATGTTTTTGAACATTTACCTAATTGCTGTTAGATAATTGTTCTTTTTTTATATCATTTTCATCTTTCGTATCAAAAGCTGAATTTAATTTGTCAAAAATCATTTGAGCAGGTATTTCTTTATCATTTGGATTTAAGTGAGCATATCTTTCTGTAGTTCTTATACTTGAATGACCTAGCCACTTTTGTATTTCTTCCATTGGTACACCATTTCTTAAAAGCAATGTTGCACATGAATGTCTTAAATCGTGGAGTCTAATTTTCTTGAAGTTATTATCGGTTATAATTTTTGAAAAGTTTCTATCAATATAGTCAGGTTTCATCAACTCGCCATCTTCCATTAAGCAAATATAGTCTTGATATTCATTACAATAAGTATTACCAAAGAGTTTTTTGTTGGCTTTGTATTGTTCTTTATATTTAAGTAATAAATCTGCTATAAAATCAAATAATGGTAAAGTTCTATAACTAGATTTGTTTTTAGGAATATCTTTAAATAAAAATTGTGTTACACCTAAATACTTACCACGTCCAACTGTTTTTGAAATAACAATTGCTTTGTGTTTGAAATCAATAGCTTTCCAAGTTATACCTAAAACTTCTTCTCGTCTTAAACCATATACTGCTGCAATAACTAAAGGTAATTCTAATTTTGATTTTTTTGCAACTTCTATAAATTCTAACAATTCATCATCAGTATAAAATTCTGGAATAAATTCATCCTTTTTTACTGGAGGTACTTTATCCATAGGATTGAATAATATAATATCTCTTATACTGGCTTCTTGTAATGCTTTGTTTATATTCGTTAAATAATGACAAATTGTATTTCCTTTTAGACCTTCATTAAACAAATGATTTATAAAGTCTTGTATATCTCTAGCTTTTAAATCTATAAGTTTTATTTTTAAAGGCTTAAAATAATTATATAGTCTGCCTTTTATCTTTTGTTCATAACCAATATAGGTATTTGGTTTTACTTGATTTCTTTGATTATATAACCATTCGAGCATATAATCACAAAATAACATATCTTTATATTGTGAATCTTTTAAAGAATCGGATATTCTATTACTTCCATTGGATTCCATGTTAGCTTTTAGAACTTCATTATCTTTAATCTTTTCTGCTTGTTTTTTATTTGCTTGATTTTTTCTTTCGTTTTTTTCTACTTTTAAACCTGTACTAATCCATTTTGGTTTTCTTTTTCCAAATTAATTATATAGATTTAATACAGTATAATAATAACCTTTGCTAATTTGTACGCTACCTGTTATCATAATTTGCTCCTTTCTTTTTTCTATAACAGTTTAAATTTAGCTTACCTTTTATATTATTTTTTACCAATCTATAAGCAAGTGTAACACCAATTCCAAGCATTTCTTTTAATTGGTTAATAGTTACTACATCTGGATATGTAGTAAACATTATTTGATAATTTTCTTTAATAGTGCCCATAGTGCATAACCTCCTTCCTCTAAAATTCAAAATAAAAAGACCTATTAAGTAATCTTAATAAAGTCTGTTAATAACTATAAACATATCCCTTTTTACATTTTTGTGTTGGCACTTTGATATTCATATTGATTGATTTTGGAATATCAGATCCAACTTTTAATTTTCTATCTATTACCAAATTTCCTTTGCTATTAGTATGGTAAATGCTAGACCACTTTGCTAAAGCATAATCTGATAGAGTATTGTTACTATAAGATAATTCCATTGAATCTTGTTTTTGCTGTGCTAACATTTGCTCATAACTGTTGTCATCTTTCTTTGGTCTATTATAAGTTTTAAAATAGTTTTGCAAATAAATTTTTCTATTTTCAGCATTTGTTGTTTTGCGTGTTTCCTTTTCTTGATTGTTTCTATTGTCAGCTCTTACAATTTTTGAAACATAAGGACAGCTTTTTCTAACTACTTTAGCAATTTCATTTTGTTTTAGATGTTCATTATAATATAAGTCTAAAATCTGTTCTTTAGTATTCAATTTTTCTATTTCCTCCTTTAGTTAATTTTTTGTTTGCAAGATTTTAAATACAATTCGCCTATTGACATTTGTTATTGTTTATTGTATTATTATATTGTAAAAAATCTTACGCAACAATTTGATATTGTTATTATACGATTGTATTTTATATTTGTCAATACAATTTTAAAAAATATTTTAAAATTTTTTACAAAATAAATCAAAGGGGAATAAAAATATGAGAGAATTACCTCGTGTTAGAGTAACAGAAGACTTTTATATGTGGTTTAATTTTGAAGAAAAAGAAGAATATTATGCAACACCACTATATTTGTATAATGTAAATAGAAAAAGAATAGATGAAAATGATGAAACAAGATTATCTTTAACATTAGAAAAAGATATTTCTAAAACTAAAATAAATAAGAAAAAAGAGATTATAAGACAACCAGCAACTATCTATATTCACTATGTAGAAAGTATAGGTTCATTGTTAATAAATTTCTTAAATGCTGATTTTTCTTCTTATGAATCTGCATACAATACTTTCTTCTATGCCTATGGTTACGAGCTAATTAAAGAGTATGTACCATACGCATATACGAAAAATGATGAACACATAACAGATGTAGAATTTAGAAAAATAATAGAAGATATTTATAATACAAGTGAATATGACTTAAAAGAATGGCAAGATAATTTTAGAAAATGCGTAGATTTCATATATAACTTAAATAGAAATGAAGCATTAAAAGAACATAGTCCATATTCAAAATTTGTTGCATATACAATTAAGAATAATGATATTTATACCTATTCACAAGATGTTGAAGTTATATTAGATAATTATATAAACATACATAATTATAATCATGAAAAAAGTATGGAAGATTTAATAAAGAGTGTAAATGAAAAGGATCCAAAATTAGAATTACACAATGTTTATACAAGTACAAAATTAACAAGTATGTGTTTTACAATATTAGATCAAATCGTAAGACAAGAGAATTTACAAATAAAGACTTGCTTAAATTGTGGTAGATATTTTATACCAACTTTTAGGCAAAATGAGATTTACTGTAATTTAAAAAATGTCGATGGTACACCAACTTGTAGAGATAAAGGAGCAAGTGAAAGCTATAAAAAGAATTTGGAAAATACACCTGCATTGCTACTTTATAGAAGAACATATCAACAAAAGGTTATGACTGTATATAGAAATAAAGAAAATAAACAACTAAAGAAAAACTTTGATAAATGGAAAAAAGAAGCGCAAGCAAAAATAAAGCTATTTAAACAAGGAAAATTAGATGAAGATACTTTGTATAATTGGATGATTGAAAATAAGTAAATAATATATTAAACGGAGATAAATTATAATGAAAATGGAATATATACTTATAAAAAAAGAGGACGTTAAAATATATAAAGAGAAAAATAAGACTATTTATAAAATTTTGCCATCTTCTTTTGAATTAATAAATGATAATTTCGAAAATGTTGAAGTAGAAAAAATTAAAGATAATAAAGATAAACTTTTTCGAAGTAATTGGGAAGGAAGTTTTTATAGTAACCAAATAAAAGCCAATTTTAGCATAAAGCAATATTCAAAGCAAAAATTATCATATTTAACTATATATATTAAAGGAAATAACAATATAGGCACAATGGAACTAATTGATAATGATATAAATAAAATAATGTCTAACTATTATATTGTTATTACTTCTTATGATTGTATTTCAGAGTTTTATTGTAATAAAATTTATAATAAATTAAATAGATTTGAAAGAAAATTGAGAGAGTTACTGTTTGATATATATACTTTTCATTATGGACTAAATTATTATGATCAAAAATTTAGTAATGATTTGAAAGAAAAAATAAAGACAGATAAATCTATATATTCAGAATCAAGAAGCGTTGAGAAAATAAAACAAGCTTTATACGAACTAACATATAACGATATTAATGACCTTTTATTTACTCCAAAGTGGTTAGATGAAGATAATAAAAATAAAGTGAAAATGATTACAAAATTGCATAATGAAAATTTATCACAGCAAGAGCTAATTGAAATAGTAGAAAATGTTAAACCTAAATCAGATTGGGAAAGATTGTTTTTACCATATATTGGGGAAATTGAAGGCTTTCAAGAAACAATAAATGAATTGAGAGAATTAAGAAATAGAGTTGCACATTGCAAGTTTTTTAGGCAACAACATTATGATAGATGTTTAGGAATTTTGAAAGTAGCACAAAAAGAATTGGATAAAGCATTAAAAGAAGTAATGAAAATAGATTTTCAAAAATTAAATGCAGATTATACAAACAACCAATTTCATACTACTATCGAAATGGTTACAAAAAGTTTAAGAGAATTTGGAGAAACATTAAACAATTATAGCAAACAAGTGATTTCAGCAACACAATTATCTATAGCAAATATTATTAAAGAATCGTTAAGTAATTTAAAACCACCATCAATTAATTCTGATATGTTTAACTATAAATATACTAAAACTACCATAAAAGGTTTTAAATTATTAAAAAACAAAAAATACATAAAAAAGAAAAAATAAAATGTCAAGTTCTATTGTTTTTTGTATAAAATTCAAGTATAATAAACACATCCTTTTCAAAGGAAATCTTTGTGAAAGGGGGTGTTGTGACAGAATGAACGGCTATATGCTTATATGGATTCTGCTTCAGAAAATTGAAAAATTGCAAGAAGAATTGAATACATATAAAAACAACACAGATAAAAACTGATTTTCAGTTCAGAGCAGCTCATCACCTGCTCTGTTTTTTTTACATAAAAAAAGATATGTGTCATCACTCACATATCAGGTGTTGCTCAATGAACGGCTACATTCACTTAAGCTATTATTAGTATAGCATTATTTTTTATAAATGTCAAACAAAACCCAAAAAAAAATAGTGTAAAATGGTTTCGGAATAGAAAAAAAGAAAGTCCTTTGATATAATAAGTTTAAGTAAAAAAAAAACAATATCAAAGAAAGGACTTTCTTATGAAACCTATTATATCACAAAAATTATTAAATGTGTTAAAAAATAAAATAATTCCTATAATTTCTTTAAAATTATTTAATGATGTTGAATTTTTATTAAATAATCTGTTTGTTAATGATGGCTCAAATCACTATTTTAACCTTATTTATAAACTTCAGACTTCTGCTAGAGATATAGTTAAATCTATTGTTGTTTCTACTTTTGAAGAACTAGATAATGAATTTAAAGAATCTACTTATAGAAAAACTCGATATTTTATTAATAAATCTAATGTCTCTAGAACATTAATCACTATTCTGGGAGAAATCACTTTTAAAAGAACTTACTATGTTTCTAAGTATTCCAATAAAAAATTCTTTTATATAGATAAAATTTTTGATTTACCAAAAAACGATCATTATGACCCTATTGTTAAATCTATTACTATTTCAAAGTCTTTTTCAACATCACAAGCTCAATCTGTACGTGATACATCATCTTTAATTAACGATTTATCTTATTTTGAATCTAATTCGATTATTAAAGATATTCCCAGACAATCTGTATATAATTGGATTAGGAATTGGTATGTTCCTAATATAGTCCCAAAATCTGCTGAAACTCCTGACACTTTATATGTTATGGCTGATGAAAAATATATTGGTAGCCAAGATATTAATAAAGATATTATGATTAAATCTTTTGTTGCTTTTGAAAATGTTATAGATGTGTCTAAAAATCGCCGAAAGCTTGTTAATAGAACCGTTTTTTCTCATTATGGTGATAAGCCTTGGCTCGCTTTTATGGACTTTATTGCTATGAAATACGATTTTGATAAAATTAAAAATATTTGCTTGTTTGGTGATGGGGCATCTTGGATAAAATCAGGAACTGGAGAACTCAGACTTTCTAAAAATAATTCAGTTAAATTCTACCTTTGTGAATTTCATTTTAAACAAGCCATTCACCATATTACTACTAATGATGATGAACGATATTATTTACTGCATATTTTTAAAAATAAGCCTAAATCTTATTTTATTAATGCTGTTGATACAATTATATATAATAATCCAAATCGTAAAGAGACTATTACAAAAAAGCTTAATTACATTATTAATAATTATACTAATATAAAGTCAATGTTAGATTTAAACATTGGCTCATCAATGGAAAGTCACATATCACACTTAATTGCTTCCTTGTTTTCTTCTAGACCTAAAGGATTTTCTACTAAAAGAATTACTAAATATTTAAAACTTAATGATTACAAAAATAATAATATAAATATATTCAAATTATATTTATCAACATATTCAAAAAAGAAAACTACTAAACTATATGAAAATACATATGATTACGAAATATTTACACCAGATAAAATTCATAATATTCCAATACTTAATTACGGGAGAAATACTGGAACTTATATTTACTTAAACAACATATCACATGAGATATCTACAGAAAATTATATATTAAATGAAACCTAAATTTTAACTTTAGGTTTCACTAATGAATTATATATCATCGGATTTTTTCCGAAACTTCTTGACACTAATTTTTATATTCTTATAAACCGCAAAATATCAATCTTCTTCTACATCTTTAAATAATTTATCTGTAAAAAATTCATTTAATTCAATCCCAAATCCTTCACATATATGTAATAAAGTAACAAGTTTTGGACTTTGACTTTTTCCATTTATAAAACTACTTAATGTAGAATATGATATTCCAGACTCTAAAGATAACCTATGTAAAGTTATATTTCTTTCATCTGCTAAACTTATAATTCTTCTTCTAACAGCTTCTGAAAGTTGCATAAAATCCCTCTTTTCTTAACTATAAGATGAGTATAACAAAACTAACGAAATAACGCTGACGAAAAATCGCTAAAATACTATTGCAATATCTCTTTATTAGCGATATGATATAAACGAAATATCGTTAATAAGGAGGTAACAATATGCTAAAAATAAATGACATAGAGAAATATATAGATGATCCACTGTTAGATAGTATATTTAGAGAGAGGGAAGAAGAACTATATATTGAATGTAAAAATGAAGATGAAGATATAATATGATATAGACTGCGAAAAGCTAATAAATAAAATTAAAAATCTTCCACCACATTTTAACAATACAAGAGAAGAAATTATTAAATCATTAGATAAATATGTAATGAGAGAAAATTTAATTATGGCTCATGATAATGAGAAATTTTATAAGGCTGGTTTCTGTGATGGAATTAGAATCATACTAGAAAATCTAAAAAATAAATAACAGCAAACATTATATTTACTGCTATTTATCTAATTTTTTATTAAATACATCAGCTGAAACTTTAAATACTTTAGCAAATGCAAATAATTCAAAGTCTTGAACTAATCTGTTATCATTTTCTATTTTTGAGATTTCTTTAGATGTTAGTTGAATACCTAATAACTGTAATTTTTCTGCTAAATCTTGTTGAGATAAATTGGCTTTTAATCTTAATTCTTTTAGTACAGAGCCAGATATATTTCTAAACTCATTGTATTTGTTAATTTTCATATTCTCACCTTATTCGCTTTATTATAGATATTATTGTACTATTATATATATAATAAAGCGATAAAAGTTCAAAAAATTGATTTATGTAAATAATTATGTTATAATTAAAGTACATTCAATGTTGAAGAATGAACAAATTTCTTTATAGGAGGAAAACAATATGGCAATTTCAGCAAGAGAGATAGTTTATTCAGTAAATGGTATGTCTGGCAGACCAGAGTATTACTCAGGTCGGGGGGCTACAATGAGCGATTTAGATGGTGATAGACTCTATGCTATTTACCAGAAAATCAAACAAGAACTTGGTACGAGGCAGGCTGATGCATTCGTTGCCATGGTTGAAAAGCTTGAAACATTGTCAGCAACTAATTTTCTCAATGCACTCTATGCTTTGGAACGCAATGACTGGAATTTAACAGAGTTTAATGAAAGTAACATTGATGTAGGTCCTGATGGAGTGGGGAGAGGTATTATTGCTTTTGCGACTGTCGCTGAAAGTTTATTTTACTGTGGCAGAGATGATACTGAATATATTAGATCATCATTTCTTAGAAAAATAGGCTTTGAGAGAGGTCCGAGAGAACACGAGAGAGAATATTTCTATGACTATGAGCGGTAGGCATACAGAGGGGAACTTTAAACGGTTTCCCTCGTTTGCTATAACTCAAATTCTTCTTGTTCCTTTTCATATTCAATTTGTTTATCTGGATTCATAAAAGTATTAGTTTCTTGTTGAAAATCTCTTATAAGAGCATCTTCTTCACTAATTGCAAATTTTTTACAAACCCAACTTATAAACTTCTTGATAGTTTTTTCAAATGTATTTATAACTTTATTCAAATAGATATTTTCACTTAATAATTCATCATATTTTTTATTAAAGTTTCTTTTTAGTTCAAGTTCTTTATTATGAAAATTTTTTTCTAGTGTACTACATTTATTTTCAAGATTTAATTTTTCTTGTAAAATTGATAGGTTTTCATTTTCTAACTTTTTAGCCTTATCTATAACAATTATTTGTTTTTCTAATTCTTGATGTAATTTTTTATTGTCAGAGAATAATATATCAATAATTTTATCTTTTGGTTCTATAATTTCTTTTTGTATTCTTTCATCTCTTTTTATAGTAAGTTTTCCAAAATCTTTAATGCTAGTAACATTAGGTAGTTCTATTTTTATATCTTTTAGTGTTTATTTAGATTTTTCATAATTTGTAATTTCTTTATAATCTTTTACAGATAAATGTTCTCTTGATGATGATTTTCCTCTTTCTAAATCAAAGCCATTTTCAGTTATATAAGAATAAAAGGCATTTTGTAATTGAATATAACTGTCTTTATCTTTCCAAAATTCACTACAAGCAATTTTGCCAATAGCATTTCCTTTTTTATCTGTAGTATGAACAACAGGAATAAAAGCTAAATGTAAATGAGGTGTTTCTTCATCTAAATGTACTTTAGCGGACAAAATATATTGCTCGCCTAAGTTTTTATATTCACAAACAAATTTGTAAGCGGTTTCAAAATATCTTTTTGTTTCTTTTTCTCCAATAGATTCAAAAAACTCTTTATCAGATGTAATTATATATTCACATACTATATTACTAACAGTTTTGACTTGTCCTTTTAAATTATATTTTTCTCTTATTTTATCAAATTCCTTTTCATAACTATAGGTAGGCTCTTTTATAGAATAGTTAAGATGTGATTTTGATGTATCTATATTTTTATTAGAATAATTTTTATTTCTTCTTTCATTATGACGATATATTCCTTTTAGATTTTCTCTTTTATATTTTTCATTTCTTATAATTGCATAACTCATATATTAAGACCTCCTTGTTTAACTTTATAAGAAAACACGAAATGCTATTTTGGATTTTCGGCTATTTTGTGATTAGTGTTGTAACACACTATAACACTTTTTTAGCTGTTAGCAAAAAGTGTCAGTGTGGCATGGAAAAACTTTTCCCTACAACCCTTGCATAAAAAATACACTAAGTGAATTTTTTATGTTTTAAATAAATTTGCATTTTGCAATTTATTTAAAAAGAAGAGCCAAGAAAAACATTTTTCAAATTTTTTCTTAGGCTCTTATGAAACCTGGCTCGGTTTCAAACTTCCACGCAGACTGACAAAAATTTTATATATTCATATAAATTTTTTGTCAGTTCAGGCCAGGGAAATTGACATCCAATATCAGCTATCTGCCAACATTGGACATCAATTTCGTACAGAAATAACTGTACTACTCTGGGTTCTAGGTAGTTGGAATTTCATAAAAAT
>CAPNAQ010000034.1 GCA_948663505.1 uncultured Clostridia bacterium
ACCTGCATAGTTGTATCAATATTTCACGTATACTCTCTTTGTATACCCCATATATTGCCTTTCTCCTATACTTAGGAATAAATACTATGTGGTACTTACACATCCATTTGGTGTGTGATAAACTATTTGACTTATTTGCCATTAAAATCACCTTTCCTTTCATTTATAATTTCGGCTTGAACAACCTCATTATAAATGGAAAGGTGATTTTTTTGTATAACATACACCGCGCACCCGCATAGCGGGTGGTTGATATTTCGCTCGTTTCCGAGCTCAACAGGGTCACGACCCATAATAAAAAGTCTAAGAATACATACTTTACATACGTATTCTTAGACTTCTCATTCTCTTAAATAAATCAATACGATATTTGTAAAACTTAAAAATAACTACACTTTTTATTTAATTTTCACTTTTTTGATCTTTGACCATTTTCCTGTGTAAACTCTTCTATTAACAAGTTGAAGTGCTCTTACTCTGACAAACAATTTTTTCTTATTTTTAAGCTTTTTACTAGTAATTACAAATTTAACTTTTTTAACTGTTTTTTTCACTAAAACTTTATTAAATTTCTTTGACTTAGAAATCTGTACTTGATATTTATTTGCTTTTTTTACTTTCTTTAAAGAAATTTTGATTTTTGCTGCTTTATATTTTTTTGTTGCAGTTTTGCACTTTGCTTTACCTACTTTAATCGCCTTCGTTGGATTATTTGCAGTTGTAGTTTCTACTGCATTTGCTGTAGTTGTTTCTACCTGGGACAATGAACTTGTTGTTGGTGCTTCTGTTGTCTCGATTGGTTTTGTTACTTTGTCACCATAAGGTGATTTGCATACTTCACAAACTGCCTGCTCTTCTTCTGTTGCAGTTCCTCCTGTATGTGCAGCCACATCCTGCTTCTCTCCACATTCACATTCATGCCAGTGGTTATCTTTATCAAATACCCATTCTGAACTAAAATGATGTTCTGCATGTGTGATTTTTATATTATTACCATCCCATGATCCAGATGCAATACTTGTATTTTTTATCGTAATAGCTGATTCTGCAAGATTAGTAACTGAAGAAGCGCTTTCTACATTTAACAAACCACCGTTGATTTCAATAGCTGCATTCTCTACTGGTCCAAAATGAATAGCAGAAGAACTTCCCCCTAAACTTTTAACTATAACATTGCCAGAATTAAGTATGAACTTTCTTTCTGTTTCTGAGAATACATCTCCCATATAAATTGCTGAATTTTCAGGTGATTCAACAGTTACGTCACTATTTGTTACTACAAAGTTTCCAACACTGCCCATAGAAATTGCTGTGGCATAAGAATATGTACCATGATTTACCTTTGCTTCAAACACACTATTTTCAACAACAATATCTGTATTTGCTGAAACACACTTATCATCTGTATTTATAATTACTTTTGTGTCTTTGATTGTCAGCACACCATTCTGGCTGCCATAAGAACCTGATTCAATACCCATATAACCAGATATTTTTAATGTACCTTCACCTGTAATTATAACATCATTCGTAGAATCAATTCCCGTATTATAACTATTACTGATTGTATTATCACCTACAAGAACAATTTTCAGGCCTTCAATCTGTGATGAAATACATCCACCTGAATATCCCATTATCTCAGTAATCTGCGCATTACTCAATGTCAATGTTGCTGTTTCATGATTATATTCTGCTGTTCCTTCACCACATTGAATTGTAGTTTTGTTTTCTGAAAACTGCTTGCCATTTACTTTTAATTCATAAGTGACAGTAGTGTCTCCTCCTTCATCTCCTTGTCCCTCGTCAGCATAAGCCATATTTGCGGTGCCGGCAAATATCAAACTTGCACTTAAAACTATTGCCAATACTTTTCTTAATTTCATTAGAAAAACCCTCCTTCTTTCTTTTTCTTTTTTAATATATTTTATCATTATTAAATCTTTTTTAAGTATTAAATTTATATAAGGTACCCGTTTTTTAATTTATATATAAGTGCTTTACTAACTTTAACATTATGTTATCAAATAATTGCTGTTTCTTTCAAAATTACAATCTTAAAATATATCCAATTCTGGTTATTAATCTGCTTATTTTCAACCATTATATCAAATCCATAGTTTTCTTGATAATCTTTAATTTTAGCTAAACCTAGTCCTCTATTTGAACCTTTCGTAGTATTATCAGACTGAAACATTTCTATAATTTGTTCTCTAGTTTTGTATTCACATAAATTTCCAACACCAATCATTAATTCATTTGGATTTTCTTCTACATCGAAATAAACTTTTTTGTTATCATCACTTCTAAACGTTGTTTCCTCATAAGCATTATCTAACAAAATACCTATTATTTCATTTAAATCAAAAATAGAAATGCAATCTATTTTAGTACTATATACAATCACCTTAAATAATACTTCAATCCCTTTTTCTGCTCCCACTAAAACTTTATTATATAAAAAACCCGCTAAAACTGGATCTTTAACACCAAATAAAATTTATTTTCATTTTCGATATGTTTACAATATTCATTTTGTTTTTTTATTAAATCTTCATATGTATGTATCGAAGCATTCATACCTAAAATTGCAATTAAATGATTATGAAAATCATGTTGATTTTTCCTAGTTTGTTGGATTAAACGCTGTAAAGATTGATCACAAGTCCTTATGCTACTTATTTGTTCTTCTCGCAATTCTATTTCATAATTTGCTCTTTGCCATCTTATAATCATATAAATCACTATAATAATAAAAATTATTGATACAATATATACATCTAATGATATCAATTCATTTTTCTTTATTCTAATCATGTAATACAGAACTATAACAAACGAAACAATTATTACAAATAAATATTCTAATTTTTTATTTTTGCATAAAGATAAACTTTTGGGAAAAAGCCCCCAACGCCTCAATGTATATATTATAAATAATGTTATTCCATTTATAAACATTACCATTATATTTTCGTTTTTAAATATTTGAAAAACTAAAACTCCAGGAAAATATGAAATCATCTGAACAATCGTCACCATTAAAATAGATAATATAGTCTTACAAATTGCATCTAACAGTTTTTCATTAAATTCAAGCAAAACATATGCAACGAAAACAACGTATACTATAATCAGAGTCTCTTTTATAATAATTCCATAACTAACTAATAGCATATATAATATTTCTAGAAAAACAAAAAATACCGTATTAATTGACAATTTTACCTTTTTATCACGCATTGCATATATACTAACAACAATTGCCCATACCTCTGCAAGCAAATATATTAATTTAATCATTTTTCAACCTATTCATAAACTCTTTTTTCATTCGTGGACCAATATCTAATGTGCCGTATTCATTCATTAAAGTAATATATCTATTAATGGAATCTACACATAAAACATACTTTCTATTAACAATAGTATTTTTACTGCATTGTATGAAATCAGTTGACTCCATTTCCTGTATAATTTTCTTACAGGATTGATATGGTGCCGTGTGAAGGCCATCCACACAATGATATTTAATAAACCTATTACAGTTTTCAATATAAATAATATCATTTGTGTTAATAGAAAATAACAAACCTTCTCTTTTGTAATATATAATTTTTGTCTTTTCCTTTGGGGATTCATACTTCAGCACTTCGAGAACAGTTTCCACTAATTCATTTGTATCAAATGTTTTCTCAAAATACCGATAACAATGAAGGTAGCTATAAGAATGGAGCTTTGGATCTTCTAATGAGGTTGTAATTATCACTGGCACAAATTTATATTTTTCTATTGTTCTCATTCGCTCAATAAACTTAATGCCAGAAACATCTCCCAACACATTTGTATTTAAAATTAAATCCACAATAAAAACAGATATCGACATTTCCATTGCATATTTGTAAGCCTCTGCACTACAAGTTGCTTTATATATGTTAATATCTGGAATTTTACTTAAAGTATTGCATATTAGATTCATATAATACTCGCTGTCTTCCACAACCAGTATATTCTTCTTTATCCCTTTCATACCATTTATCCTTTATACTTTTTTATCCAGCAAATCAATAATGTTTTCTAATGGTTCTCTGTACTTCTCATTTTCTACTTTGCTCATGTATAACAGCAGACGAAACAATAAATGCAGCTTTTCATTTCCTTCCATTGTTTCAAAAGATAACTCTAACTCTCGTTCTGATTTCTTTATTCCAAACAAAATATAATCCGGAGTAACATCCAGCTCCTCACATAAGATAATTAACGAAGTTACTGTAATCATATTCTCGCCAGATTCTATTTTATAAACTGCCTGAGCCGAAATACCTAAGATATCTCCTAAATTATCCCGCGTGAGATTGTTCATCATTCGAATAGAACGAATTCTCTTTCCTATTGATTTGCTATATACGTGATCTTTACTCTGCATAATATTTCTCCAATATAAATTATTCTTTTAATTATATAAGTCTTATTATCCACCAGCCACGTATTTTCAATACTATATATAGTATCAATAATTCATTTTTTCTTTTGTTTATAGATTTTTTTACATACTTATCACCTCTTTAACTAATAACTTTCAGTCATAATTTATAAAATGTTATTTGACTTCGCTTTCTCTTAGTTTAATTATTTCTAAAGCCATGGTATAAAGTAACTTTTGTTCCTTTGTATCCAATTGCACTAAAACACTTACTAATTCATTACTTAAATTTCTTTCTTCTCCTAAAATTAAGTAATCACAAGTTACATTCAGGGCTTTGGCAATCTTGTATAGCGTAATGTAAGACACTCCCCTTTTTCCTGCTTCTATATCATACAAAAATTTTGTTGATATATCTGCTTTTTGTGACAACTCCTTTACCGACAGCCGTCTTGCACATCTTACGCTCTTTATCATATTGTTAATGTTCATAAATTTCCCCCCTAGTAACTATTATATGAAAAAAACCACATAATCTTAAAAAACTGTAAAATGTATAGCATTTTTCCTAACAAGTGTATATAATCTTAGATATTTTGATTTTATTTTAATTTTAAACATATTCAAAACCAAGTTATACAACACCCGTTTTCAACGCTTTTCCCAAACGCCACATTTTTTCTTATGTTTTTTACAAATACTATAAGGTAATATGTCTCCAGGATAAACCCACGACTGTTCACTGTATTTTATACTATAGCTCCCATTATTTTCCAATTATAACATAAAAAGTTATTCAATTATACAAAAACTCCAGTTTCCTTTAATTTGGAACTGGAGTTTTATATTACTATTTTAACATAACACCACTATTTTTCTTGGAGTTGTCTGTGGCGGTATACTTCTTGTCGTAACCGTATAATAAACTAACAAATTACGATTTCCCAAATTGCAGTTAAAATTCTGTCCATTCAGTGTCGTAATTGTAGTATTCCTTGCCACATTGAGCTGTAACGCCCCATCTGTAGAAACAAGATTATTGTCAAAATGATTAATCATAACCTGTTCATTTCTGCCAATCACTGTCACAAGCTGTGCAGTATACTGTGGTGGGAAAATCAGTGGTACCGGAAGTGTGCTGTCATAAAATGCTGCAATCTGCATCCCTACACGGAGCTGCCTGCTGTCTATTACTACTGTCTCTGAATTAATTCTGAAATTTACAATCCCGTTTGCTGTTTGCAGAGACATCATATGGCTGCAACAGTCTCTTTCACTCATAATCCGTAATACCGTACCGATTACTGGTACTAGATTTGTATAATTCATAAAAATATCCTTTTTTCTTTAAATTATGTATTATTATGTAATAATGTTCCCATACTTACACTACATATCTCTCACCTATAAAATCAAAAGGACATTGAATACATATATATGTAATCTGTTTCATTTCATCATTTACCAATGCAAATTCATTACTGTCTCCCACATTATACATATAGATATAAGCGGGCAAATCAAATTTTGAAGTATCATAGATAACACTGGCATACTCATCTTCTACATGTGATAACCTGTCCTTTTCTCTTATGTAATCATCATTATCATATTGATATGTCAACAAAATATATTGTGCATCATCAAGAATACTCGCCATATACTTATATTTATACTCTACTACTTTGGACTTATCCAGTGTTCCCTTTGGTATTAATGCAATGTCATAATAAAAACTTCCCTTGTATTGTCCTACATTTTCAATTGATGTTGTTTCATATTTTCTTTCTTTAAAAAACTCATAACCTAAAAATGTAAATCCTACAACAACAATTGCTGCGAACAACACAATGATTAAGTACCATATTTTATCTTATATCTGCCTTTAGAAAGATTCTTACCAAAAAACTTCTTCCATTTTACTCTAATAATAGTATTACTCTTTTTCCATGCTGTCATTGACATTCGAAATCCTACGTTTTCTTTAAATTCTATTTTTTTCCATTTGTTTTTTTCTCTTTTTTTCAATACAAACCTTTCATAAAAATAATAATCCTTATCTCCCTTATTTATAATCTTTAGTTTTACCTGCTTTTTATTAACAGATAAGACTTTCATCTTTACATGTTTTTTACTTTCTGTCATTGGATACTCAACTGTACTACCATAAACTTCTTGAATTCCATTATGCATAAATAATATATCACTAAATAAGCAACACACTAATAGTATAACTATAACCTTTTTCATTTTAAATCTCCAAAATACTATACTTTACTTAATACATCAAACCTTTGATATAACATTTTCGAATATCTATCTTACACTTCTAACCAGTCTTTTAACAATTTCTTTGTCAATCCTTTTGTTGTTCCCATTACAATTAAAGAAATATTTTCCCTTTTGAATATAATGTTTGACACTTCTCTCAAACGATAATTGTCTATTTTTTCATTTTCCTTAATTCTTTCTTCAATCGTCAGTAATTCTTTCCCCTCTATAAAATCACATCCCAACTGAAAATTTAATTCACGAGAATCTTCGAGCCAAAACCATAGGTTGTCTGTAAAAAAAGTTTTATTCATATCCATATCCCTTTGAGAAATATTTACTCTTAGATTATTAAGAATGTCCATAATTTTTTTCAAACCTAATTGTAAGTTCTTCTTTTCAATAGAAAAAAATATTGATAAAACTGCTGCATCATTATAAGTTTCAACATAAGAATGTATTTCGTATACAAGTCCCATCTTCTCGCGTATCTCTTTTTGCAACCGAGAACCATCTCCGCCACCGATAATACTATTTAAAAACAAAAGTTCATTTTCTTTAACTAATTTCAAATTCACATCAAAAGATAACTGAACATCTAAAAGACTCCAAGAAGAATACTTTTTCATAACTATATTAGGTGTTCTTTGAAATTGTGTCTCTACAACACTTTTATCTATAAACGTTGTTTTATTATCAGCAATCGGAATCCTTTCAAACTGCTTAGTAATTGATTTAATATTATTGTCTTCAATGGCTCCAGTGATAACGAAAACCATATTCCCCTTGCAAAATATCTCTTTCTTGTAATTTACTAATTCCTCTAGACTGATTCTTTTTATAGTCTGTTCATCTCCTAATATTGGTTGTGATAGTGAATGCCCCTGCCAAATTGTTTCGTCCGAAATCAGTTGTAACTCCTGCTCATCCTCTTTTTCATATATTTCATTAGAAACAATCCTTTTTTCACTTTCCAATTGCTCATCTGTCCAATTAAATGTAGTTAAAATTTTCTCGAAAAACAATAAACTCTTTTCTAAATATTTCGGTCTGACTTTCATGTGAAAATTCATCATCTCTTTATATGTAGTACCACGCAAAGAACTTCCCATACATTCTGCCTCTTGATATATCACTTCCTGAGACATATCACCAAGTTGTCTAAAATGTATATGTTCAAGTAAATGCGTGATTCCATTATTACTTTTGGTCTCATATCTCGAACCCGCTTTTATATATAATCCCATTTCAACAGATTTTGCATGTTGTATTGGATAAGATATAAATGTTAATCCATTTGATAATTTAGTTACTCGCATATATCTTTTCTCCCTTATTAAACTTATTTATGCTATGGAATTATAACATTTCCAGGAATAGTCCACCAAAATGGCGGTAGTAGTGAAGGTAGCAACCTTACTCCTCTATAAATCACATAACCTGCTCCAATGACTACCCCCGCTTTAGCAACATTTTTAACAGTTCTTTTTGCTCTTCCATTGCTACCTTTAGGAACTCTTGAATGTTCTTCTCCGTTTACATGACCGACATTCTGTTCCCTTGATCCACTAGGTTTCCTTTTATCTGCTCCATGTCTTTTATCTTTTCTTGGACCTGTCACCTTTTTTAGATATTTGTAATACTTTTTCTGATAACAAAAACACATTAATCAAGTATCTATTTCGTAATAATATAGTATATTATTGTCCACATCATATACTGCTACTATTGCATTTACAGAGTACATTTCTGACCATTCAATATCTTCCTCGTTAGAATCTGTATCATTTATTATAAAATAATATCCATTCTCTATTTTTTTCATCAAAGGTTTACCATTATCGTCCGCAATATATGGATTCCATTCTTCATTTCCATATAAAAGTATTTCAGTCAATTCAGAGGGTTCTTGTGACCACTTCCCAGTTTTTTTTAATTCTTGTTCAAAATTTTTATTATTAATTTCTATTTGAACAAACATCCTGCCGTCTCCATGAAAGCCTCCATGAGTATCCGTTTTTTCTATAATTTTACTTCCTGAAATATCTATGCCTATCTGTTCGCTTATACAAGTAACATCATCCACGGTAGTGTCAGAACACCCCGATAATATTGTAATAATTATAAGTGCTAAATATATTATTTTTTTCTCCATTTTGCTCTCCCTAATCTGCTGATAAATGATAAGCTTAATTTTTGCATCCACATTTTCACCGTTATTTTATATTTACAGAGTGTTCCAATTTGTTGAGAAACATATCTCCTTTTTTTAAAGTAATCCCATACTTATCTTTACTTTTTCCACTCTTTTTAAACAAGTGATATTTCTTTTTAATCTTTTTTATAATTTCAAGAATCATATTCACAATAATATAGCACGGATGTTTCAATATCATAAACTGCTATTGTTACATTTTGTGAAGGTAATTCTAACATTTCCGTTCCTTCTAAGTCACAGCTATCACTATTTCTATTTTTAATAAAATAATAAGCATGAGAAAAAGTAGGTATCAACGGAGTATCATCCTCATCAGAAATAAATGGTGCATACCCGCAATCACCCTCTTCCAATCCATACAAAAACCCTTGTATTGCTTTAGATATTTGAGGTTTCCATTCACTTGAATCATCTAATTCTCTAATAAACTGCTTGTTCTTAATTTGAATCTTGACTATTTTTATTCCATCACCAAAAAAACACCATGATCATCTTTTTCTTCTAAAATTTTCTCTGAAGATATATCAACTCCTATTTCTTTACCTATTGATGTTAATATATCATTTTTGTTACATCCTGCTAATACGATTGATATAGTAACTATTAATACTACTATTTTTTTTATCATTTTTTTCTTCCTTTTTAAAAATAATCTTATACTCTTTTTTATTTTCTTATGCCTACTCAATTTAATTGATAATTCAGAATCATAACCATATACCAAATCACTCGGGTTCTTTTGTAATGAATGCTCTAAAAAATCTGCCGAGTATTTCCATCCTTTTCTCTTTCTTAAATATAATTCCGCACCAATATAAGAAGGAGAATTAATTATATGTTTACATAACCACATATCAGGCTCTTCAATTGCATCATGCCCACTCGGATTCACATAATTAATCGGATTTCCTCCACAATACGCATACAAATTCTATGTACCATCATCATACTAGTAACTTACGACACCATCACCAAATTCTTCCCTATCTATTTCTTAGAAATATTAACGACCTAAAATCAAACCTTTGTTTTGACTCATTTTCACAACTTTTTAATGTTATTCATGGTTATCTTATCCAATAATAGAATCATGAGCACAAACGGGTGGTTGATATTTCGCACGCTTCGCGAGCTCAACAGGGTCACGACCCATAATAAGTATGAGGATTGAATCCTATCAAATTGGTAGGGTTCAATCCTCCCTTTAATCCTTAAACTTATCCATTAGTTTATAGACAACCTATTATTTTCATACTTTTGAATTACGAATCTGTATTTATTCGCCTAACCAAATAAGTAATACTTCCCCCGTCTTCTTATCTATGGCAATATTAATATCTCCCCCAAGAGTTTCTTTTCCCAAACTGTATGTTAATATCCATACTTCTTTTTTTGAATCATAATTGATATACACTTCTTTATACTCATTGATATCTTTTTTCAAAACTTTTTCTAATATCATATTTGAATATTCTAAAGCAATAGTTTTGTCAGGAATTATTATTTCTTCCCTTATTCCATCTTCTGTTTTTTTTATCTTTTGAGCATCAAAAATATAACTCTTATCTACTTTTAACTCTTGTTTCATCGTCTCTTTCTCCTTAACCGCCGTCGAACATGCAACACAAATTATAGTTGCTAATAGCAACACTATCATTAATAACATTTTTTTACCATGATGGCCACCTCCTATTTTGACATTCAAAACCACAATCTTTCAATAAATGACTGTTCCATCTAATTGCATATTTATTTGTTAATTTTGTTTTCACTTTATTTGATAATTTAGAAAATTTTAAATTTTTATATACAACCTCATCTTTATATCCTCTTCTCGTATCGTGATAAATCCTTAATTTTTTATTAGGTGTAACTACATATAGTGGAAGAAAACACCCTTCCGAATACCTTTTATCAGCACTTGAAAATTCATTACTATTTGGATGCGTATGTATAATTGCGCGAATAGAGGCTCCTGCTGGTACTCTTTTCTCACTTGCCATCGGATTACAACTATGAGCATCTCCTACAGAGTATTTTGTATAAGAAAACTTTTTATTTTTCTTCTGATATATTATAGCTGAAAACTCCAATCTTATATATAAACTTCTATTATAATAACACTCCGCAAAATCTTTCGCCGCTAAATCTTTAGTTTTAAACTGTTCTTTATATTTATGCCCACTCGGATCCACATAATTAATCGGATTCCCGCCACAATACGCATACAGATTCCATGTACCATAATCATCCTGTTCACCTCTATAACTATCCTGCGTTATAAACATTGCACTCTCTGGATTATAATACCTCGCATTCAGATAATAAAGTCTCGTCAGTTCATCATACACTCCCGACGTATAACAGATTTCATTATAAAAATCCTTATCACCATACCTCGTAGTACTTCCATAATCATCATACCTGTAACTTACAACACTACTACCAGACTCATCAACCACATTGGTTACACTTGTCCTGATATCCTTATTATAGAAGTATGTATGCTGTCCATTATCCTCATAACGGATTGTCGCAATGACATTCTCCTGGGGTCCTACAACATTCTGACTTGTCTTATTACCACTATTGTCAGTTGTATATAACAGCACTCCTCCCTGATAATAGTAATTCGTTGTTACACCATTATCCGTCTTCGAAATTCTCTGACCGTCATAATTGTATGTATTCTCCTGCGCATATTTTATCGGTCCATTGGCATTACCCTCTCTGCATGTAACCTTTGTCAGCTGATTATTAGTATCATACTCTTTTTCTATTGTCTCAGTTATTGTCGGCGGAGATACCATTGTCTGTTCTAATATCTGATTTCCGTTTGCATCGTATGAATAGAATGTAAGACCAACACGGGCTCCATTCTTTGAAACATCCCTATACACTAACTGATTCAAACTATTATACGTGCTATATGTTGTAACTCCATCTTCTACACTCTTAGTGCAATTGCCCACCTTATCATATGTGTACGAAGCATTACTTACTGTCTGACTGATGTTATCCGTTCTTTTCGAAATAATCATACGGTTCAGGCTGTCATAGGCATATGTTCTTGTCTCGTTTACCCTTTCTTCCTGCTTTGCTGGATAATTATTAATAATCGTTTCGCTTATAATATTACTGTTTTTATCATAGCCATAAGTGTACTGTTCTAGAATTGTACTCAAACTACTACTGTCAGCATATGACATTTTCGTTACACGGTCAAATACATTATACAGTATGGGCTTATTTGCCAGACCAAGTAAGTAATACTTCGCTTTTATTACTACTTTATTCTAAAAGTTTTATAAAATAGTCCATAATCTATTTTATATCTGCCTTTAGAAAGATTCTTACCAAAAAACTTCTTCCATTTAAGTTTTTCTATCCTACTACTCTTTCCCCACAATGTTTTTGTTTTAACAAACATAATAGGTCCTTTGAATTTAACCTTTTTCCACTTGTTTTTTACACGTTTTTTTAATACAAACGCTCCCCCGTAGAAAAATTTTCTTTTTGTTATATTTGTAACTTTAAGTTTTAGTTGCTTTTTTGTCGCTAATTTTACCTTGACCTTTATGTTCTTTTTACCTGTTGTAAACTTTTTTTCCTTCGTACTTCCATAAATATTTTGAACACTGTAATCTGTTAATAACACATTGCTAAAAATACAGACTATTAATATAGTTATTATAACTTTCTTCATTTAAAATTTTGATAACGCATTTGATAATAACTCGTTATCTCTCCTTTCTTTATTAATCACCTTTCAAAAATCAACTAACATTCTCTCAAATAACCACCTCTCCAATTACACATTTCTTTAATAGTCATACTTTTTAAACCCGAATAACTCATTAGGGAAAGATTCTCATACATAATCCATCCTGCATTCTTCTTTCTTTTTTTATTTTTTCTCCACCATCTCCAATCATAATCTACTATAGAATTAAATTTAGATGTCTCTGTTGCAGGTATAGAAAAAGCGGAAGTAACTGTTCCGTCAGAAGCAATGACTGGACCTTTGACTTTGTTTCTAAATGCATACGAAATATTTAAAAATGTATAATCATCGTGCCCTGCATTACATCCTAGAACTATTAATTTTTTTACATTTTTTTCTTTAAAGATTTAACTGTAAATTTCGTAGCAATATCATCCAATTCTGTAGGATCTGCATGTGAATTAATAACTACACATTCAATTTTTTCCCCATCATTGCATTCCATTCTTTTTTAAATCTTTGCTTTGAATTTACAACTTTTAAATGCGACTTTTTGTTATAATATTTATTTAATATATTTTGAATTCCACTTGACTCTATTTTAAAATCACTAATCGAAAAAACATAACTATCATGACCAGATGGATCTACTCTACTCATGGGATTATTCAAACAGTAAACATAACGATTTAGCGTTTGAGGTTCTTGTATTCTTCCTTGATAAGAATCTCTTGTTATAAACGTCGCACTCTCCGGATTATAATATCTCGCATTCAGATAATAAAGTTCCGTCAATTCATCATACACTCCTGACGTATAACAGATTTCATTATAAAAATCCTTATCACCATACCTCGTAGTACTTCCATAATCATCATACCTGTAACTTACAACACTACTACCAGACTCATCAACCACATTGGTTACACTTGTCCTGCTATCCTTATTATAAAAGTATGCATGCTGTCCATCTTCTTCATAACGGATTGTCGCAATAACATTCTCCTGGGGTCCTACAACGTTCTGACTTGTCTTATTACCACTATTATCAGTCGTATATAACAGCACACCTCCCTGATAATAGTAATTCGTTGTCACTCCATTATCACTCTTTGATATTCTCTGTCCGTCATAATTGTATGTATTCTCCTGGGTATATTTTATCGGTCCACTGGCATTACCCTCTCTGCATGTAACCTTTGTCAGCTGATTATTAGTATCATACTC
>CAPNAQ010000035.1 GCA_948663505.1 uncultured Clostridia bacterium
AATAATTTTTTACTATTATTAGGAACATTCCATTTATCTTTACAATTTTTTATTGGAATGTTTCTTTTTTACATTTTAGAAATTTAAAGTATGTTAAAAAATTCTTTATAAAAGTAGTTGACAATAGATAATAAATGAGTTAAAATATAAAAGTATTAGGAAAATGAACTTAATACCATGGTGGATGTAGCGTAGTTGGTTAACGCGCCAGTTTGTGGCACTGGAGACCGTGGGTTCGAGTCCCATCTTCCACCCCATTTTTATTTACATTGGGCTGTAGCCAAGCGGTAAGGCACCAGACTTTGACTCTGGCATGCGCTAGTTCGAATCTAGCCAGCCCAGCCAATTTAAAGAATTATCTAATTAAACTTATTTTCGTAGGTAGGTTTAAATATGATAATTTTTTTATTTACACAGCATATAATCGTTGGAACAAAATCAGAGATTTTGACAACGATTTATTTATGCAAAACTAATTGCATTTGCTAAAACATTAGCAGAAACATTTTTAGTATTACTTTCTAAATGTGTATATAAATTTGCAGTAGTAGAATAGGTAGAATGACCTAACCATTCTTGAATAGCTTTCATAGGAATATTTTTTGCTAATAATAAACTATCACAAGAATGTCTTAAATCGTGGAAACGAATGTGTCGCAGATTTTGTTTTTTCAATAGTAATGAAAAATGGTCTGTTATATATTCTGGTCTAAATATTTTTCCTATACTATCTACAAAGATATACTTTTTATATTCTTTGATGTAACTATCTCCACAAAGTTTTCTATTACTTTCTATTTTTTTCTTGTGTTCAAGTAAAGTTTCTTTTATTTCTGGTATTAATGGTAATGAACGATAACTAGAACTATTTTTAGTTTTATCTTTTAAAAGTAAAGTCCTTTTATCATTTACAATAGTTTCTACAACTTTATGCTTAATTGTTATTGTGTCATTTGTAAAATCAAATGCAGACCATTTTAAACCTAAAACTTCACTTCTTCTTAATCCATAAAAACTAGCAATTAGTATAACAATTTCTAATGGATCTCCTTTAGATTTTTCAAATAAAGTTTGTAATTCTTCTAAATTATAACAATCTCCAATAAATTGTTCCTTTTTTGGTCTTTCAATTTTATCAGCTGGATTAGTTGGGATAATATCAAGTTTCATAGCACAATCTAATGCTTTTCTTATATTTGCATGATAATGCAATACAGAATTTCCACCTAATCCCCTTTTGTATAAAGAGTCATAAAATTTTTGTATGTGAACAGGTTTTAAATCTTTTAATTTGATATTTTTACCTTTGAAATATTCAGTTATTTTAGTAACTATTGTTTTATATGAATAATATGTGTTTTCTTCAATTTTGTGTTTATAAGACTCTAGCACTCATTTAGATATACTTCAAAATATTTTTCTGCCTCATCAGTTTCAAAAGTAGATTCTGTTGGTAAATAATCTTTATAATTTTGTTTAATTTCATCTAACTTTTGATTTGCTAGTCTTTTGTTATTTCCTTTTTCTGTAATTCCTGTAGGAATCCATTTTTGTTTTCTTTTGTTGTTACTATCTCTGTAACTTAAAATAACATAGTATAAACCATGTTGTATAAATAGGTTTGCTGTTATATTCATAAATACTCCTTTCTTTTCATAACAACTAAAATTAACCTACTTATTGATATCATAACTATAATACCATGAAAGTAAATTAAAATCTAGTTATATTTCGTTTTGATTTGTTAAATAGGCGATAACATTTCTTTTTGGTATTTTATATTCTCTACCAACTTTTAAGGCTTGAATGGTATTATTTTTTACTAATCTGTATGCAAGAGTAATACCAATACCAAGCATTTCTTTTAATTGTTTGATATCTACTAAATCTGGATATGAAGTAAACATCATTTGATAATTTTCTTTAATAGTACCCATATTGTAAGTCCTCCTTTCCCTAAAATTCACAATAAAAAAGACCTATTAAGTAATCTTAATAAAAGTCCTGTTAATAACTATAAACATATCTATTTTTATATTTTTGTGTTGGCACTTTGATATTCATATTTATTGATTTTGGAACATTAGATCCAACTTTTAATTTTCTATCTATAACTAAATTTCCTTTGCTGTTAGTATGATATATGCTAGCCCATTTTGCAAAAGCATAATCTGACATAGTATTGTTACTATAAGATAATTCCATTGCATCTTGTCTTTGTTGTGCTATCATTTGTTCATAACTGTTGTCATCTTTCTTTGGTCTGTCATAAGTTTTAAAATATTCTTGTAAATAAACTTTTCTATTTTCAGCATTTGTTCTTTTACGAGATTCTTTTTCTTCTTTGTTTCTTTTGTCAGTTTTTACAATCTTTGAAACATAAGGACAGCTTTTTCCAACTATTTTAGCAATTTCATTTTGTTTTAGATGTTGATTGTAATATAAGTCTAAAATCTGTTCTTTAGTATTCAATTTTTCTTTGTCCTCCTTTGGTTAATTTTTTGTTTGCAAGATTTTAAATACAATTCGCCTATTGACATTTGTTATTATAAGACAAGAGAATTTACCAATTAAGACTTGCCAAATTTGTGGTAGATATTTTATACCAACTTTTAGACAAAATGAAATTTATTGTGATTTAAAAAATGTTGATGGTAGTCCAACTTGTAGAGATAAAGGTGCAAGTGAAACTTATAAAAAGAGTCTTGAAAGTAATTCTGCATTATTACTTTATAGAAGAACATATCAGCAAAAGGTTATGACAGTATATAGAAACAAAGAAAATAAGCAATTAAAGAAAGATTTTGATAAGTGGAAAAAAGAGGCACAAGAGAAAATTAAATTATTCAAAAAGGGCAAATTAGATGAAGATACTTTGTATAATTGGATGATAGAAAATAAGTAAATTTTAGAAAATCTGTTAAAGCATGTTGTATTTTAGCAGATTTTTTATTATAATAGAAACATCCTTTTCAAAGGAAATCTTTGCGAAAGGAGGAACAAATATGAACAATGCAGATTTAGTATGGCGTTTGGTAGAATTACTATTACAAAAAGAAAAAGACTCAAATCAAGTAGCTCTTGACCAAGCCAAAAATGACAACAATCCAAATGACCAAAGACCAGATGAGGTTTAGCTAACCAAATTTATGATAATGTAGCACTACCACTTCGCTACATTATCTTTTTTTATTAAAAAGGAAAAGAACTAAATGCTACCACACACTTAGCTCTTTTCGAACATTTATGAACAATGCGTTTTGTTTTTAACTTAAGTTAAATATAGTATACTACTTTTTTTATTATATGTCAAACGATTTTCAAAAATTCATTTTAAACTCAATTTTAGAAAATTTGTATATGAATCTATTTATATTAAGAATAAATTAGTGTTGAATTTGATTTATTCTTTTGTTATAATTCGACATAGAAAGTCAAAAAGAGGATAGTTTAATGGAACAAAGAATGATTGAAAATACAAAATTATTATTAATCATAAATACTATTAGAAAAATTATTGATATATTTTTAGGACCATTTTTAACGGCATATTTATTTAAAGTAGCAATTGAAAATATTAAAATTATATCAATATATAACATATTTTCATATATTGCAATTGTTATTATTGCCTTATTTATAGGTAGAATTTTAAAAAACAAGTATGAGATGCCAATATTTATAATAGGTATGATTTCTAAATTTATTCAATTAGCAATTTTAATTATATTAGGAGATAATGTTGTAAATTACATATGGGTACTTGCTATAATTGCAGGATTTTCAATGGAAACTTGGTCATTTCCATTAAATTTGTTTTCATCTAAACTAGTTTCAAATGATGAAAAAAAGACTTTTGTAGTATATAAAACAATTTTAAATAATTTAGTAAAAGTTTTAATACCATTTTTATTGGGATCAATAATATCAATGAAAAGCTTTAAAGCAACTGCAATGATAATATTGATATTATCATTTATACAGATACTTTCATCTTTCAAAATGAAAATAAAAATGGAAAACAATAACGAAAAAAGAAACTAAATTTAACTAAAGAAGTTAATCATATAAAAAACAATAAAAAATTACAAAGATTTTATATGATGAAATTTTTTAAAGGAATGGCATATGAAGGAGCTTTAGATACATCAGTAACATTATTGATTATAATGTCTTTTAATTCTGATTTTAGTTTAGGAGTTATAACATCAATAATATCATTATTAGCAATGTTAAGTTCTTATATGTACAAAAGAATCAAAAATCAAGAAAAGATGAAGGTACTAATTATAATATCTTGTATAATAATTCTCATAAGCTCAATTATATTAGTTTTTTTTACAAATCAATACACAATAGTTGCCTACAATTTAATATTTGCTTTCTTCTTACAATTTATAATGGTTGCAGAAGAAGTACAAACTCTAAAATTTACAAATAGTGATGTTATCAATGATTCAAACAGAGTTGAAACTTATGTACTTTTAGAGATGTTTTTAAATGCAGGTAGAGTAATAAGTTATATTTTATTGTTTATAGTAGGAATTTATAATAAGTTATATTTACTTGAAATTTTAATTATATTTTTAGTATTATCAATAGGAGTAGAAACAGTTAGTTTAATCAAATTTAATAACGAATAGGAGAAAATGTATATTATGAATATTGGAATAGATATAGATGGGGTTTTAACAAATGATAATGATTATATTTTGGATTTTACTAGTAAATATTGTTATGAAAACAATTTAAAATCATTTGACAATGCTAATTTATATGAATATAGAAAATTAAACTGGAATGAAGATACAATCAATGCTTATAGAAATAAATATATTTACAAAACCACCTAAAGTAAAAGAAATTTTAGAAAATAAAATTGATTTAATGATTGAAGATTCTCCAACTACAATTAATGAATTAGTAAAAGTAGTTAAAGTTTTATACTATGATACAAGATATAACAGAAATATTGAACATGAGAATATTATTAGAGTATATAGTTGGTATGATATCTATATGAAAATAAATGAAATAAAATTATTTTAGGAGTAACAAATGAAAGAATATTTTTACAAAAAAGAATATAAATATATGTATTTAAGCATATTTTTTTATAATTTTGCAAATGCACTAAGCGAAACTTTCGGAACAGTTATGCTTTATAAAGCTGGTTTGCCAATACATTTAATTTTATTAATATATGGTATAAGATTTCTTATCACAGGACTTATAACACCATTATTTGTAACAATATCAAATAAGATTGGAGTTGCAAAATGTATATTAATTTCAAATATATTTAGTATTATAAATTCATATTTTATGCTACATAGTGAGAGTTTATATGCTAATATTATAATTTTCGTAATAGCAATGGGGTTAATGGGACTTTCCAATCCATCATCTGATTCATTATCTAGTAAATATGTAGAAAGTGAACATAGAGGTAGATTTAATAGTTTATATTTTATCAGTAAAATTTTAGGAACAGTTTTTGCTAGTTGTTTAGTGGCTTGGGGAGTTATAAGCGATAATGCATTAGTGTTATTTAGTATAATTGTTATTTTCTTTATACTACAATACATTGCAATTTTAAAAATGGATTATAAACCTGAAAAGACATCTAGCACATTTAAAGCTAGCATTAAATATTTAATATATAGTAAGAGTAAATATAAAATTATATATGCTTTAAGAACTAATCATATAATAGAAAGATTATTTGTACCAATGTATTTATATATTTTATTACAAGATTTTAGAGAATTTTCAGTAGTTATTGTAGTATCTTTACTATTTCAAATTATTACAATAACTTTAATAGGAAAATATGCTGATAAGAATATAAATAAATCAAATAATTTAGTATCTTTAATAAGAGTAATTATAACAGCAGTTTATCTATTTACAAAAGATAAATTGATTATTTCTATTAATAAAGCTGTTAGTGATAATTTAGAAAAGGTTTATGAAACATCAATACAAACATCAATACAAAACATTATTAAAGAATCAAAAGAAGATTATGACTTATTATCTTCAGTAGGACAAATGAGTTTATGTTTTACAGAAGTTATTGTATTTTCAATATTGGCACTTTTGAGTAGCTTTATAGGAGAAAAGGTATTTATAGTTATTTTTGTTTTATCAATATTATCTACTATTTTTATAAATGCTAATATTAAAAGTAATAAAACAATTAAATAAATCATTTAAGGAGTTAGGTACATTCTAGCTCCTTAATTATAGCTTGTTATATTTCTAAATCCCATTCTTTTTCTCTTTCTTCATGTTTAAGTTGCTCTTTTGGATCAATTTTAGTGTTTTCAAAATTAGTCAATTTCTTTAAATCTTCTATTTTTTCGTGTTTTGCACCAGTTTCTTCTACTGGTAAACCTCGTTCTAAATCAAAGCCTTTTGAAGTTATATATTTGTGAAAAGCATTTTGTAATTGTCTGTAACTATCTCTACCTTTCCAAAAATCTCTACAACATATTTTATCAATTTCATTTCCTTCTTTATCTTTTGTATGAATTACTGGTATATATACTAAATGCATATGTAGTGTAGTTTCATCTAAATGTACTGCTGCTGATACAATATACTTTTCTCCAAGATTTTTGTAATTACATACAAATTTATAACTTTCTTTGAAATATCGTTTTGTTTCTTCTAAACCAATCTTATTAAAAAAAGCATTATCAGAAGTAATCATCATTTCACACATGATATTACTATTACTTCTAATAGTGCCTTTTAAATCATATTTCTTTTTCATTTTATCAAATTCTTTTATATAAGTTAGTTCGTTTTTCTTACACCAAAAATTAAGATATGTTCTTGTAGGGTCAATATCTTTATTAGAATGACCTTTTGACCTTCTATCATTGTGAATGTATAATCCCTGTGCATCCACTCTTGTTAATTTATCATTTCGTATAATAGCATAACTCATATCTTCTTTGAACCTCCTTCTTTGCTCAAGATATTCTTTGAATGTCTAACATATTAGACAAACAAGTTTGTCCGTATGGCAGGGGTTTCAAACCCCACACCCCAAACCTAAAATTGCTATTCGCATTTTTAGGTTATTTCATAAAAAATGCTTATCGCAATTTTTTATGAAATTTGAGCAAGAAAAATAAATTTTTCTTACTCAATTCACTTTAGCAACTACCAAGCTGAAACCGTCGGTCGTTCGCCTCGTTTCATAGGTAGTCTAGTAAGTAGTAATATTACTACTATAATTGCTGATGCTTAGACTGTTAAACTTTTAGTTGTTACAGCCTAAGTATGCAAAATAATTGAAAATTATTTTGTATTACCCTACATCTTTGTTCATACTTGCCCAAACTTTTTGCAATTACAAATCCACATCAAGATATGCCACCAAATACTCTTTTTTTATTGTGAGTCTGTGTTCTAAAATCTCACTCACGCACTTTTTATAATTAGACTGCTTATACAAATACGAATGAACTTTATAGCATCGGCTCATTACACCAAACACTTTTTAAGAGGTGTTGCATTTCTCTTTTAAACATAAAAAACTACCTATAGTTTTAAAACTACAAGTAGTTAGTTTGTTTCTTATTCAATTAGCCACCACAATCGAATATAAGGCGATAATAAATTTAAATAGGGTAATTACTTTTATAATGTTTAATATTAAAATGATGATATAAATAAGTAAGATTTTGTTATGATTTTTATAAATCTTGTCAAACAAATGTCAAACAATTTCGTTTGAAAATTTAATTTTGCGAAAGTATTGGAATTAAAATATTTTTATATTTTATAACTATAAAATACTGATAAATAGCCACTTTAAAAGATAAAAAGTAATTTCTACAGAATATCTTGTTATAAAATCTTTTGATGGGGAGTTATTAGTTACTATTGATAAAAAAATATATACCCCAATAACTGATCCATAGAAATTTACCTCTTTGAAGAAACTACCTTTTCAAATTTTTTCTTCTCAATTGACCACATGCTGCATCAATATCAGAACCTAATTCTCTTCTAATAGTAGCAACAATACCATTTTCATTTAAATAATCTCTAAACTTTATAATATTTTCATTTGTGCTTTTTGAATAAATTCCATTTTCAATCTTATTAATAGGAATTAAATTAACATGGCATAACATTCCCTTTAAAAGCTTTACAAGTTCTTTAGCATCTTGTAAATTATCATTATTATCCTTTGCCAAAGCATATTCAAAAGAAATTCTTCTATTAGTTTTCACAATATAATCTTTACATGCTTTTATTAGCTCTTCTATTGGATAGCTTTTATTAACTGGCATCATACTACTTCTTTTTTCATTATTTGTTGCATGTAATGAGATTGATAATGTACATTGAATATTTTCTTCTGCCAATCTATATATTTTTGGAACTAATCCACTTGTAGAAATACTAATATGTCTTGCTCCAATATTTAATCCCTTTGAATTATTAATAATTCTTATTGCATTTACTACATTCTCATAATTATCTAGTGGCTCCCCTATTCCCATAAATACTATATTTGATATTCTAACTCCTGTATCTTGTTCTACTGCTATTATTTGTTCAACAATTTCTCCTGATGTTAAGTTCCTTATAAAGTTTATTCCTGTTGAGGCACAAAATTTGCATCCCATTTTACAGCCTATTTGTGATGACACACATATACTATATCCATGATGATAACTCATTAATACAGTCTCTATTGCATTTCCATCTAACACATCAAATAAGTATTTTATAGTTCCATCTTTTGATTCTTGCTTTTTTATTATTTTATAGTTACATATTGTATATCTTTCTTTTAATTTCTTCCTTAATTCTATTGATATGTTCGTCATCTCTTCAAATTCTTTTACTTTTTCTTGATGTATCCATTTAAATATTTGTTCCGCCCTAAATGGCTTTTCTTCCATTATTTCTAATTCTTTTTTTAATTCTTCTAAATTATAATCTTTTATATTTTTCATTTTATCTCCTTAAGAACAAGAAGAGCATGATAAAAAAACTTTTACATTTTAGATTATTCACATGCTCTGTCTTTGTCTATATGCAAAATATTTCTATTATAGGAAAGTTCTTTGAACTTGCTAATAATAGAAAAGAAAGTGGCATTTCAGCCACCTACTTCTTCACAAATTACTTCAAGCTCTTCAATATTTTCAAGATCTTCAGGATTTTCAGTTTCAAAATCCTTATAAGCTTCTTCTATCTTTTTTATTAAACTTTCTATTCTTGACACTATAAAAATTTGATTTTTTAGTATTTTTACATACCCAATACAAAAAAACCCCATTTTACATTTATATACTAGAAAGCCTTCCCGCAACTCTTTATTTGAAACTTCAAATTTGAATCCTTTCATAAATAATACCTCCTTATTAAAACTCTATAATCATTATACCACTTTTTCATAAGCTTGTCTATAATTATGTTAACATTTTCCAAGAAAAACACTAATTTTTATAGATTTTGTCCAAAAAGAAACGTCCCTTTTGGACATTACACAAACTCTTCCCAAACAATATTTGCAAAATCAAGTCCTTTATTAGTCAACTTTATGCTATCCAAATCCACTATTAAAAGATCATATTTAACCAATCTCTGTAGCTCATTTCTAAAAATATAAATAGGATTTTCTCCAAACTTTTCTTTAAAATCTGAAATACTAATTCCAGCTAACATTCTCAAACCTAAAAGCATAAATTCCTTTTTCATATCTTCCAAAGTCTGATTTTCATTTACAACCTTAATATCTTTACTAATATTATTTAAATATACACTTAAATCACTAGTATTTGCATATCTAATACCACTTATATATGAATGTGCAGCTAGTCCAAAACCCACATACTGTTTTTGTTTCCAACAATTTAAATTATGTTTAGATTCATAACCACTTTTGGCAAAATTTGATATTTCATAATGATTATATCCATGTAATTCCAAGAAGTTTTTTGTATAATGATATTGATTTCTTTCATCATCTTCATTTGGTATCTTAAGATTGCCTGTATTTAACATTTTCTGAATTGGTGTGCCATCTTCTATTATTAATGAATATACTGATACATGATTTGGAACTTGTTTTAAATTTATTATATTTTCTAAGCTTTCTTTTAAATTAGCAATTGTTTGTGTTGGTAATCCTAACATTAAATCAACATTTATATTTTTAAATCCAACTTCTATAGACCAATTATATGTTTTTAAAAATTGTTCAAAAGTGTGAATTCTTCCAATTGTTTTTAAGATTCTATTATTTGTACTTTGTAGTCCAATACTCAACCTATTTATTCCACAATTTTTATACATCTGTAGATTATTTTTAGTTGCTGTTCCTGGATTTACTTCAATTGTAATTTCTATATTTTCTTTATTTTTTATATTAGCTATTTCAAAAATACTATCTAATATTTTTTCTATATATTGTGGATTTATTGTAGAAGGTGTTCCTCCTCCAATATATATTGTTGTTATATTATTATTTTTTAATAATTCTTTATTATCTTGTATTTCATCTATTACTTTATTTATATAACTTTCTTGCATATCTAATTTATTTTCATATGACACAAAATCACAATAATAACATTTTTTAATGCAAAAAGGTATATGTACATATACTCCTATCTCCATTTTAACTCATCTCTTTCAACATTCTTTTGAAAGTTGTACAATCTTTCTTAACCTATAATTTACACCTGACTTCCCAATAGGAGTTGATAAATTCTTACCAAGCTCTATTAAAGACATATCAGGGTTTTCTAATCTAAGGAGTGCTATTTCTTTTAAATTGTCATCTAATTTATTAAATTCATTAGTTTGTTGCAATTTTTTTATTGCATCAATTTGCTCAATTGATGCATTTATTGTTTTATTTAAATTAGCAGTTTTACAATTTACAATTCTATTTACTTTTCCACTCATTTCTCTTTTAACTCGCATATCTTCAAACTGCAAAACACCCTTATTTGAGCCAATCAATGCAATTAATGTTGATATTTCTTCTCCATCCTTTAAATAAACAGCATTTTTATTTTCTGTCTTTAAAATTTTAGATTTTATATAAAAAAATTTCAAAATACTGTCCATGAATTCTAAATTTTCTTTATTAGATAAATTTATTTCTAAATGATATTTTTTGTCTAGATTATTTATTGAACCTGCTCCTAAAAAAGCTCCTCTTATAACAGCTTTTTTATTATTCTCATTTATCTCATTTTCATCTATATTTTTTATATAAATATTATCATTCATTACATTTATAACATTTTTTAAGTTAGCTATTTTAGTATAAATAATAAAAGCTTTTCCATCAAATTCTATATCATGGTTTATTTGTAAATTCTTAAGTAATTTTGAATATCTATTTATATTATAATCATTTTCTGTTGCATATCTAATTAAATTATTTTGTGATATTGTAGTATTTTTAGAAATTAAATACCCTATCAATTCATATTTAACTTCATCTTTTTTTGCTAAATTGCTTATTTTACTTAACTCTTCTTTTATTTCTGATGAAAAGGACATTTAAACCTCCTTATATTTATACATTTATATTCTTTTTCTAAAATTGCTATTTTAATTGTGCTACAATAACCCTATCCATTCCATACAAATCTTGCTTTGAATATAACTTCTCAAATTTATCTTCTTTATCAATAATATTAGAAACATCAATTTTTTGATCATAACCTATTTCTAAACATAAATAAGCTTTATATTTTAAATATTGATATGATTCTTTTATTATCTTTCTATAAAAATCTAATCCATCTTCCCCTCCATCTAGTGCAATATGTGGTTCTTTTTTCACTTGTTCATCTAATTTTTCTATAATATATCTTTTTATATATGGTGGATTAGATATTATTATATCAAATTTCTGTGGTTTTATATTTGAAAATAAATCTGAATTAATAAATGTTATTTGATTTTCAACTTCATTAATTTTTGCATTCTTTTTTGCTATTTTTAAAGCTTCATTACTTATATCTATAGCAGTTATATCACTTTCAGGAAGATATTTTGCAAGTGATACTGCTATTGCTCCACTTCCTGTACACAAATCTAAAATTTTTCTTGCATTTACTCTTTTAGCAATTTTAATTACTTCCTCTACTAGTATTTCAGTATCTTGTCTTGGGATTAAAACGTTTTCATCAACATAAAAATTTAATCTCATAAATTCTCTTTGATGTGTTATATGTTCTAATGGAATTCCTTGTCTTAATGTTTTTATAGCTGAAAAATACGAATCTACCTCTTTTTTACTCATTTGTAATAAATCATTTGCAATTACATATTGCATTGATTTATTCAATATAAATTGCATTAATAATCTTGATTTCATTTTTGGTGTTTCTATATTGTCATTTTTTAATTCTATCATTCCTTTATTCATTGCTTCCATTATTGTCATATAATCACCCTCTTTAGCAAATTATATTATATTTAATACTATTTTACAAGTCCTACAAATTTTAAGTTTCAGTTTTTTATTTTTTTAATTTGATTATAGAAAAACGATATATATTTTAAAGTGAGTTTGACAGTGAGCCATTATTATCTTTAAGATATTATAATGTGTATCTAAAATTTGAATCTTCAGTATTTTCAACGTCTTGGAGAACAGAACTGCAAAATATATATCTTTTTTCTGAATAATATAATTTTTCAAAAAACCGAAACCTAGTTTACAAATTTAACAAGATAATATCCTAAACAAACACAAAAGATACTAATTAAAATTTCAATACCAGAAGTCACTTGTGGAATTAAAACCATAATTGAACCAATAGAAAATCCAATAATTGAATACATAGTCTCTTGATAAAATTTTTCTAATAACATTTTTATTATTTTCATAAAAATTAAACTTCCTAAAATTATACCAATCCCCATTGGAATTAATACTGGCAGATATAAATTTGACACAGAATTTAAATATATATAATATACCCCCATTAGCATTAATATTATTGTGCTACTTACCCCTGGTACTACTATTCCTATTGACATTAATAATCCACTAAAAAATAAATATATAAAACTATTACATTCACTTGTTTTAATATTTATCTTGTTTTCTATATATACTGTAAGAATTCCTATTGCTAATGCAATAACTAAAAATATTATATTTTTTACTTTAAATTTTCCTTGTAATTGTTTTTGCTTAAAAATTAGTGGTATTCCTCCTATTATTAGCCCTATAAATATTGATTTTGTTTGTATTGGATAAATACTTAATAAATATTGCAATAATCTGCTTACAATTATTACTCCTATTACTACTCCTATACCCATTGGAACTAAAAATTTTATATTTGTTTTTACGTCTTTAAAAAAGTTTAGTATGCTATCTATTAATTTTTCATATATTCCAAATACTACACATAATACACCACTACTTATACCTGGCATTATTCCTCCTGCTCCAATTGCAATTCCTTTTAAAATGTTTAGAATGATTTTCAAATATATTCCTCCTTCTTAATGAATTTATTAGAAAATCTCTAACTTTTAACATCTATATTATTGGGAATTACTTTTTATACCTTATCTTTATAAACATTTGATATTAATTTGATGTGTATTTTATTTTTAATATTAACACATTTGATATATTAATGATAAATTAATATAATTTCTCCTATCATAAAAAATATAAACCAAAATAAATCAATATAATAATCTCTTTGTAATATACAATCATATGGATTTTTTGTATTATAAAAAATTTTAAATTTTTTATAACGGATATTCATCCGTGTTTACGATCATTGCGTTTTAAGGGAT
>CAPNAQ010000036.1:0-7383 GCA_948663505.1 uncultured Clostridia bacterium
ATTATAATATACAATATATTAAAATTAGAATTTATAAGGAGGTTTATATTATGTTGAAAAAAACAAAGTTAAACTATATGAATGCGGTCCCTAATACCCCACCAATAGCAACAAAAAAAATCTCTAGCTCTGCTATGGATAAAGTAGATAGGGAAATAAGGGAAAAAGTAGACGAAAGAAAAAATATTAATCCTCCTATTGATGAAGGATTATATTATATGTAATATGTAATCAAAAGAAAGCATCAAATGGATTTTAACATATCCATTTGATGACTTTTTTTGATGGCTTTAAAGTGGTATTTTAACAGGATTCTAATATGCTAAAAATAAGTCAAGACTTAAAAAAAGTTGTTTGGAGTTTAAAGGGTATAATACAGAAAAAGGGATTTCAAGAAAATTAAGTGTGTATATTGTTTTATGTTTTGATATGGATATGTGGCTGATTTAAATTAATGTAAAAATTTGTTGAAGATACAGATTTTTTATGATAGAATAATACTCAATAAAAAAAGAATTTAAGGAGAATAAAAATGAGAATTGGTATAGATATAGATAACTGCATATCTAATTTTGATGATACATTATTAAAAGAATATTTAAAACATGACAAAGAATTAAGAAACACTGGAATTATAAATGAAAATCCAGAATATTTAAGAAAAGGAATGTTTGATTGGACAGATGAAGAAGAAAATAGTTTTTATAATGCAAATATTGAAAATTTTGCTAAAAAGCTAAAACCAATAGAAGATTCATCTTATTACATAAAAAAATTAAAAGAAGATGGACACGAAATATATATTATAACTGGAAGAAATAATGGAGAATATACAAATCTTTATGAATTAACTGTTGAATGGCTAAATAAATATGATATTATTTATGATAAATTAATTCTTACAGATGCCTATGATAAACATGCAAAAACCGAAGTATCTTTAGAAAATAATATTGACTTAATGATTGAAGATAGCACAACAATAAGTTTAGATTTAACAAATAATGGAATTAAAGTTTTTACAATGAACACAAGATATAATCAAAAAGATCAAACATTAGATAGAGTTTCAAATTGGAAAGAAATATATGAAAGAATTAATAAAATGATAAAAAAAGAGGATACTCAAAAAGTAAATGTTATTTTAGATACAGATATATACAATGAATGTGATGACCAATTTGCTCTTTCCTATTCACTAAAATCTCAAGACAAATTTAATATTGAAGCAATTACAGTAGCACCATATCATCATGATAATAATATATCAATAGAAGAAGGTACAGACAAAAGTTATTATGAAATCATCAAAATATGTAATTGGTTAAATTTTAACTGGACTAACAAAGTATTTAAAGGTTCAACAGACTATGTAGTAAATGGCTATAATGAGGAAAATGACGCAGTAAATAAAATTATAGAAATTGCAAATAAGAATGATAAAACCTATATTTTAGCAATAGGAGCAATAACAAATGTAGCTGTTGCCATGAAAAAAGAGCCTAAAATAATTGATAAAATTGAAGTTATTTGGCTTGGAGGAAATAGCTTTTTAAGTAAAGATAATAAAGAATTTAATTTTAAACAAGATGTACAAGCTGTAAGAACTGTTTTTAAAGCAAAAGTAAAATTGACTATTATTCCTTGTAAAAATATAGCATCAAATTTAAGAACATCAATATATGAACTAGAACATTTCTTAAAAGGGAAAAATGAATTATGCGACTATCTATGTCAAAGATTTTATAATGATGGTGTACATGGTATTCAAGAAAGAAGAGTAATTTGGGATATTAGTGTTATAGCCTATATGATTAATAAAGAATGGTTTGATACAGAAAAAATTAGTTGCCCTAATATTAATGATGATACATCTTACGAAATGGCTGAAAATAATCATAAAATAACAATAGTTAATTATTTGAATGTTGATAAAATATTTAAAGATTTATTTAAAAAATTAGGAGAATAGTGTTTATTTGAAGCAACTTATGATTTTATTATTTATGCATATACGGGAGCAATTTTAAGTGTAATTAACTTTATAAGAACTTTTCTATTTATAAATAAATCAAAATTTAATAAGACAATTTATCTATTAATTTTATTATTTTTTGAGAGTATTATTATAATTAATTGTATATTAACTTGGAATGGATATATTTCATTATTACCAACTATTGGTTCTATCATTAGAACATATTGCTTATGGCAATCAGACATGAAATTAGTTAGAATTTCTGGAATAACAACAGGGATATTATGTGGCTCATACTATATTTATTATAATAGTTGGTTTATGGTATTAGGAGATTTTATATTATTAATTACTGGAATTTATGCATTATGGCAAAACGATATTAGGAGGAAAAGTAAAAATGAAATTGTATGTAATTAGACATGGATTAACCAAGTGTAATGTTGAGAAAAAATATAATGGAAGATATGATGAAGATATTATTGAAGAAGGAATAAATCAAGCAATAAAAGTAAGTCATATTGTAAAAGATTTGAATATTGATTTAATTATTTGTTCCCCTATGAAAAGAACAAAACATACTATGGAATTAGTAAATGCAAACAACATAGATGTAATATATGATGATAGATTAATGGAAAGAGATAATGGAAAACTTACACTAACAAAAATAGATGAATATTATGACAATGAATATTATAATTATTATTCAACAAAACCAGTAGAAGGACTTGAAACACTACCAGAATTGTTTAATAGGGTACATTCGTTTTTAGATGAAGTTAAGATTAAATATAGTGATAAAAATATATTGTTAGTTACACATGGAGCTGTTGCAAGAGCTATACAGTTTTATTTTGAAGAAATGCCAAAAGATGGAATGCTTTTAAAAATAAGTGGACAGAAAAATTGTGAAATAAAAGAATATGAAATGTAAGGAGAAATATATGAAATTAACAAGTAATTCAGCATTGAAATTGATAGAAAATTTTAGAGGAACAACTCAAAGTGATAGATGGATAGAGCATTGTATTTGTGTAGGAGATACAGCAGGAAAAATTGCCCAAGCTCTAACTGACAAAAGCTATAATGTAGATGTTGACAAAGCAATTGCACTTGGGTATGTTCATGATATTGGGAAACATAGTGTTAAACCTCAAAGTCATGAAATGAAAGGTTATGAGTATTTAAAAGAACAAGGATATGATGAAGATTATTATAATATATGCTTAACACATTCATATTTAAATAATGATATTCTTTGTGTAGCTGGAGGTGTTCAAGACCCTAATGAGAATCCATTTTTAACAAATTTTATAAAAAATCATAAATATACAATAGAAGAAAAAATAGTAAATTTGTGTGATTTAATGTGTCCACGGAAAAGTTTTTACAATAGATAAACGATTAATTGATATAATGATTAGGCATGGTGCTTATGAAAATACACAATATCATATAAAAGAAACATATAAATTAAAAGCATATTTTGATGATTTATTAGGATATAATCTTTATAACTTATTTCCAGAAATAAAAGAAAATCTATAAAATAAATTTGTGTACAATGTGTTTTATATATTAGAAAGTCAGCATGACTTTCCTAATATATAAATAAATATAAATTATCTTCGGACAATTTATATTTATTTTTTTCGTTCATAAACTTATGTAGAAGGTGATTTAATGCAAAAAAACACATTACAACCCAAAGTTACAAATATATATAATGAAAATGGCTTAACGCTTACAGAATTAATGCAAGAATGGTTAAATGAAAATTATTTTTTTTGGAATTTAAATAATGATGAAAAAGGAATTTAAAGTAGGAATTTACACAAGGCTTTCAAGAGAAGATGAAAAAGACAAGGAATCTGAAAGTATTGATACACAAAAAAAGTTACTAACAAACTATATAAAAAGTCAAGGTTGGACTTTATTTAAAATATATGTAGATGATGGATTTACTGGTACAAACTTTAACAGACCAGATTTTAAAAATTTAATAAATGATATTGAACTTGGTAATGTTAATTTAGTCATTACAAAAGATTTATCAAGACTTGGAAGAGATTACATTGAAACAGGTTATTATTTAGAAAAATATTTCCCATTAAAAAATGTACGATATATTGCTTTAAATGATGGAATAGATACATTTGACAATAATAATACTAACAATGATATGACACCTTTTAAATCTGTTTTTAATGATATGTATGCAAAAGATATTTCAAAAAAAGTTCGATCTAGCTTACTAACCAAAGCATCTAGTGGGCAAAACATTAAATCTTTTTTACCTTATGGCTATAAAAAAGATGAAAAAGACAAGAATATTATTTTAGTGGATTATGAGGTTTCTCCTATTGTTCAAAAAATATTTCAAATGTATTATGCTGGAAACAATAAAACTGAAATATGTAGATATCTAAATAATAATAAAATACTAACACCACTTGCTTATAAAAGAAAAACGACAAACTATTTTAATCCCAATAATAAAACTAATTTATGGAGTACAACTATGGTTTCTAAAATTCTTCGAGATAGAATTTATACAGGTGATTTAGTACAACATAAATATAGCAAGTTAAATTACAAAACCAAAAAAATTATTAATGTACCAAACGAGCAAAATATTGTTATTGAAAACAATCATGAACCAATCATTGATAGAAATATTTTTAATAGTATTCAAATTATGCTTGATAAAAAATCAAATGAATGGAATTATACTGCTTCTTCTCCCCACTTACTTCAAGGGATAGTTTTATGCAAAAAGTGTAAATCAAAAATAACCTATAACAAAAATCATGGAAAATATTTTAGATGTGTGTGTTCTTCTTACAAAAGAAATGGTAGTAAATTTTGCTCAAATATCCATTTAAGAGAAGATACTTTAATTAATAGTGTAATTACTAGTCTAAAAGAAAACATTTCTAATTTTCTAAAATACGATGAATTAGAATATGTCTGTCCCAACACACAATTAGATAATAAAAAATTAGATTATTTAGATTCTAAAATAGCTGAAAAAGATAACTTAATTCAGTCTTTGTATGAGGATAAAGTAAAAGGAACTATAACAGAAGATTTATTTATTAAACTTTCTAGACAATATGATACAGATAAAAAGACTTTGCTTAATCGAGTTCAAAAAGAAAAAGAGATTAACAAGAATATGATAAAAAAAGAAAATCTAATTCACAATATTAGAGAAGTGTTAGCTTTTAATGAAAGCAATGTAGACAGAAATTTGATTTTAAAATTAATTGATAAAATAGAAATAGATGATGACAATATTGAAATTTATTATAAATTTAAAGCCATTTAATATTGTAAATTTACTTTGAACTTGCTATAATAAACACATAAATTTAAAGAAAGGAGCTGATTAATATGTCTGAAGCACAAATTCAAGCAATTAAAGATGTAATTAAAATGACACCAAGACTTAATATAGAATGCTTAAACTCTATTAAAATTTTAATGGAAAAAACAATTGATTCTGAACTATTAAGACTAGAACCTACTGTCATTTTAGAAAACATGGATATTACAGAAAAAGTAATGTATTTAGACTATTTAACAGAAAGCAAAGATACCAAAGAAAAAGAACTAAAAAATGCAGTATCTTTTGAAGAAATACTACAAAGAGAGGGGTTGACTTATGATGATTTACAAGATAAAAATTAGACCAAAAGCTCTCAAATTTATTGAAAAACAAGACAAAATTCAAAGACTACGAATTTACAAAGCAATTTACAACCTGCCAAATGGCGATATAAAGAAAATGGTAGGTTGTAAAAATGAATATCGACTTAGAGTTCGGCGATTATCGAATTATTTATGAATTAAATCAAAATGAACTTATTATTTTAGTAACAAAAGCAGACAATAGAGGACAAGCCTATAAATAATTTTTTTAATTTTAAAATCTAAAAATTAAACTCTAAATTAAATTTTATTCATAAAGAGTTTAAACTTCTCCCAAACCAAACGAAACCCATGGTTCTTCAAGCCATCTCCACTTATTACAAGGAAAGTTGATAGTTAAAGGACCATATACTTTTTGATATTTATCTTTCAACTCTTTAACTTCTTTACAATACTTTCTATGCAAGCAAAGAGCTTTTTCATCTTCTGGATGAGTATCTAAATACAAAGCAAGTTCAGTTATAGCAAAATCATAACATCTAATTTTTTGTAACATTTCTTCTTTAGCACAGCAATCAATTGTATTATCACTTTGACAACCACATGATGATACATTTACTATAGTATTAGAATAGTTATTCATTATCATATTATTATCATCACAACCACAATTTCTATTTTCTTCTATTGACATTTGTTACAGCCCTCCTTTATAGAATTTGTTTTAGCAATATATTCATTTTCCCTCATACTTTGACAAGGCATGTAAGGACTTACTAATTCAGGGAAAATAGTTCCCATTTTAAGACCTACACATGGTTTAAAAGTCTTATCCATATATTGAATTGGAACATAACTTTGAGCTAACATTGGATTTTCTGGAAAAACATTATATTCTTCATCAAATCCGCATTCACAGCAATCAACATAATCATTTTGATTGCAGCATGAACAACTATTATTTGAATTTGAGCATTTTTCTTCAATTATATCATTATTTAATTCACATGAATTTTCTTGATAATTATTATTCATGCAATAACATTTTTTATATCTTCCAAACATTTTTATTCCTCCTTTACTTTCATTATATGAGTTTTTTCGACATCTGTTACAGGAATATATATTTTTTTATAGTGTAACAAAAAAGTATATATAACATAAACTTATTATTATTGGAGGTAATTTATATGAATAAACCTAAAATAAGGAATTATCAAATAGTTAGTGCTATTTTTGTATGTATATTAGGAACTTTATTACATTTTACATATGAGTTTTTCGATGAGAATATCTTTGTGGCATCATTTTCTGCAATTAATGAAAGTGTATGGGAACATTTAAAATTATTATTCTTTCCAATGTTATTTACTACAGTAGTTGGATATTTTTATATAGAAAAACACACCCATAATTTTTTATGTTCAAAAACTTTAGGAATACTTATATCTATATTATTTATCATTATATTTTTCTATACATATGCAGGAATCATAGGAAAAAGTATTGTTTTTATAGATATAGCATCATTTTTTGTTGCAGTAATATTGGGAGAATATTTAGCCTATAAACTTATAATTAGCAATTTTAAGTGTAATAATATAATATCAATAATTATTTTAACAATTATATTGATATGCTTTATATTATTTACATATTTTACTCCTAATATTGGAATATTTAAAGACCCAGTAACAAATCAATATGGTATTATAAAAAATATGGAAAAATCAAAATAAAAATAAGTA
>CAPNAQ010000036.1:7408-13704 GCA_948663505.1 uncultured Clostridia bacterium
TGTAAATTTTGCACATACTTATTAAATATATTATTGAATAAAATTTAGAATTAATTTAAGTTTCGGTTTTTTATAAGAATCTATATCTTTTCGCTATAATTATAAAGACATGGGAATACAAATAGAATAAGATAATTAGATTTTAGGCATTTTAGGATATATGTGTAATTCAAAATTATTTTGATTTAAATCTTTTCTTATAGCTTTTTCCATTTTTAAATAAGTAACCTTAGAAATAACACTTTTTAATAGAATATTTTTATCTTCAGCAGTTATCAGTTTCTGATATAAATCAATTACATTTTCTAATTTAGGTATAACTTTTTCTTTTTGATTATGAACTTCAGAATTTGTTTGTAATAATGAGTAATATTTTTGTAATTTATATTGCAAATTTTTAATGTTTTCTTTAATAACCATTGAACGATTTATATATTCATCTTTACTATAAATGCCATTTTCTAAAAAGTCATAAATTTTGTTAAGTTTTGTATTTTCTTTATCTAAATCCTTTTTGATATTTAGAATAGAGTATTCAATTATTTTATAATTTTCAGGTACTGAATTATTTTGAGTATCAAAATTTAATTTATAATTTTTAAGCCATATTTTTAATGCTTCAATAATTTTGTTTTCTACAATATAAAGTTTAGAGCTCACATTATCACATTTTGAATTATGACATATGATAGTTTCTGGTTTATTATATTTGGTATAAGGTCTTCTTTGCATAGGCTTGCCACATTTTCCACAAAAAATAAGTCCTGCTAATGGATTCTGAATTTGATAGTTATGTTGTATTTTAGGTGCTTTTTGTTTTCTTTTTTCCTGAACCAATTCCCAAGTATTATTATCAATTAAAGGTTCATGTAATCCTTCATAAATTAAATATTCAGAGTTACGAGGTCTACTAATTATAAGATGTCCATTTTTAGTCTTCTTTTTTTGTTTTCGTTTATTCCATGTTAGTTTTCCAATATATGTAGGATTAGAAAGAATATCTTTTATAGAAGAAATAGTCCATTGGTTGGAAAGTCTAGGTTTTAAATTCATATAGTTTAATTGTTTTGCCACAGAACCAATTGTATTATTTTCAAAAGCATATAATCTGAAAATTTCCTTAACAATATTTGATTCATGTTGATTTATACATAAGCTATAGCCTTTAGAATCTTTTAGTTTTACTCTATCATATCCAAAAGGGGGAATATTTCCTACAAATTTACCTTCAGAAACAGAAATTTCGCGGCCTTTTTGTAAACGTCTATTTATTGTTTTATATTCTCTTCTTGACATAAATAAACCAAACTCAAAATATTCTTCATCAAATTCATCATCTGGATCATAAGTTTTAACAGGTGTGATAATTTTTGTATGAGAATATTTAAATGCTTTTGAAACTCTACCCTGGTCAGTAGTGTCACCACGAGCAAGTCTTTCTACTTCAACAACTAGAACGCCAGTCCATTTTTCATTTTCGACATCTTTTAAAAGTTCTTGCATTTCTTTTCTTTCACTAATAGTTTCACCACTTACAACTTCTCTATAAATTTTACCTATATATAAGTTTCGTTTTTCTGCTAATGTAGTTAAAATTTTTTCATGTCTTACTAAAGTTTCTCCTTCTCCATATTTTTCAGATTCTATGTCTTCTCTTGATTTCCTTAAATATATTGCATATATATCTTTTTGCAACGTTTTCCTTACCAAAATTTAAGTTCTCCTTTCATTATACAGTAACCATAATTTTCTCTTTATTCTAAAATATATTGTTTAAAAAGCTTGATTATGATAAAATAAAAGCATAAAAATAGAGATTGAGATGCAGAAATATTGTGCCTTGAGAAAGGAATGAGATTAAAGATGTTTAATTTTATGAATATAGATGAGATAGAATTTGAAGAAATATGCAAACAAATATTGGAAAAAAAGCTAGGAAAAACATTTAGAGTATTTGGAAGAGGGGCAGATGGAGGAATAGATATTCAGGCAAATGATGATGAAAATATAATAGGACAAGCAAAATTTTATATAAATACATCTCAATCTAATACTGTTAGTAAAATAAAAAAAGAAGCAAATAGAATAAAGTATAAAAATATTAAACAATATTATCTTTTCATAGGAAGAGAAATGTCACCTAAAAATATACAGGAAATATATGAATCTTTACAATATGTTTTAAAAACAAAAGAAAATATTTTTACAATTAAGGAAATTAATAAATTATTAAATAAAGAAGAATATAGCGAAATTGTAAGGCAACATATAAAATTGTGGCTATGTTCAACTAATATATTAGAGCAAATAAACAATAGAAATGTTTTTATTGATTGTGAAATTCTTTTGGATAATATTAAAGAAGATATAGATTTATTTGTGCAAACAAATTTATATAATGTTTGCCAAGACATATTAAATAAAGATAGACTATTATTGATATTAGGTATGCCAGGTATTGGAAAAACAATATTATCAAAGATGTTATTATTATATTATGCACAAATAGGATATTCAGTAAGATATAGTAATAGTCAAAATTTGGAGGATTTAAAAAAGTCATTATCATTAGATAAGGATAAAAAAGAAGTAATATTATTAGATGATTGTTTAGGACAGAGATATTTAGAGTTACAAGAACAAAGAGAGAATGATATAATAAATTTGATAAAATATATAAAACGAAATCCTAATAAATTATTAATATTAAACTCAAGAATAACTATATTTAAAGAAGCTAAAGAAACACATTATGAGCTTGGGAAATGTATTAATAATATTCCAATACAAGTAATTAATATTGAAGATATTTCAAAATTAGAAAAAGCAAGAATATTAAAGCATTATTTAATAAAAAAAGAATTGCCAAAAGAATATATAAAAGAAATTTCAAAGAACCAAAATTATATGAAAATAATAGAAGATACTAGTTATAATCCTAGAGTAATTGACTATATAACAGAGAAACATAACTATGTAAATATAGAGCCTAAAGATTATGTGAAAGCGATTCATAGTGCATTTAAAAAATCTAAATATGTTTGGAAAGATGAATATGAAAACAAAATAGCTTTGGAAGATAGAATTTTTTTGATAACATTATTTTCAATATCAGATTATGAAGTTGAAGAAGAAGACCTAAAGCTAGCCTTTTATAAAAGATTAAAACAGGAATATATAGATAGCTCTATTTCATTGTTTGAAAAAATTTTAGAGAGGATGAATCAATCTTTTATAAAAATAGTGATAAAAGATAACAGAAGATTTATTATGGCAATAAATCCAAGTTTGAATGATTTTATGAAAGAAGAGTTACGAGATAACAAACTAGAAAAAACAAAAATTTTGAATTCTTCAATATTTATTGAGCAAATAAAAAGAGTACTAGGAACAAAAAATATATATGGTAACTTTATAAAAGAAAAAATTGTTAAAAATAACTTCTTAGCTTTAAAAACAATTAATAAAGGTGATATTAGACCAATTTATTTAGCACATGTTATTTATTATGAAATGTTTGATAAGATAGAAGATATAAACATAATTGACACAGTAAGAGCATTAAATTTTGGCTATAATATAGGAGAAAAAACCTATATCAATCACAATGAAATTTTGATGAAATTATGGTATTCAAAAAATCTAAGTCAAGAACAAATTTTAAAAATATTTTTTGATGGAGAGTTTTTAGCAGAAATTTTAAATAAAGAGGATTTAAGGGAACAAGTGGAACTTCTATCGCATATCTATGAAAATAAAGAAAATAGAAAAATGAAAAATGAAGAAATATTATTAAAGTATTTGCAGAAAGAATTTGAACAAGAACCAAAGAGATATTTAATTGAAGAACTTGCAAATGAATGTTTATTAGAAGATATAGTAGCCTCAGAAATAGAAGAATTGAAAACTTGTTATAATTATGATGAAGGATGGAATGAGCATAAAGAAAAGAAGCTAAAAACAAAATTATTTAAAAATGTAAAGAGAATTTTTATAGAAAGATGTTCTAACAATATTGAAGATATGTTAAATGAGATATATTGTGAGTTACCAGATGAATTATATGAAAATATGGATTTTCCAGAAGTAGGGGAATGTAGTTTTGATAGTACAGATGTTAATAATATTATATCAAGATATATAAATTATGTTTATAACACTATAGAAGAAGACTATACATATTATAAAAAATATATTTATGATGGAGAGTTATTATATAAAAAAAGTGATGAGGAAGAGATAATACATAATCTTTTTAAAGAGGAAGAATAATAAAATAAGTGAGATATTAAATTATAAAAGATTTTTAAATTAAGAAAAACTTGAAAGAAGGTGTAAAAATGTTGAGCAATATTTTAGGAATAATAGCAGAATACAATCCATTTCATAATGGACATCTACATCATATACAAGAATCCAAAAAACTTACAGATTCAGACTTTTGTGTTGCTGTAATTAGTGGGAATTTTACTCAACGTGGCTCAACATCTATAATTGATAAATGGGAAAAAACAAAAATGGCACTTTCAAATGGTGTGGACTTAGTGATTGAACTTCCTGTTCTTTACTCGATTTCTAGTGCTGAAAATTTTGCAGATGGTGCTATAAAAATTTTAAACTCTTTAGGAATAATAGATTATATTTCTTTTGGGGCAGAAACGGCTGATATTTCTATCCTAAAAACAATTTCTGATGTTTTATATGATGAGCCAAAAGAATATAAATCTATTCTTACACATGAATTAGCAAAAGGACTTTCATTTCCAAAAGCTCGTGAAAATGCTTTAATGATGTATTTAAATGATATTAGAAAATTTGCTAAAATTGTATCTTCTCCTAATAACATTTTAGGAATTGAATATTTAAAAGCTCTCAAAAAGTACAATAGTAGTATTATTCCTATAGCAATACCTAGATTTGAAGCTGAATATAATAGTTCTTCTTTTTCTAATGATATTGCTAGTAGTTCAGCTATAAGAAATTTGGTTAAAAATAAAAGTTTTGATATTATAAAAAGATTAATTCCTTCTTCTTCTTATTCTATTTTAATAGAAAATGTTAAAAGTGGACATATAGTTGAAGATTTGAATGTTTTTGAAAAAGAAATTATTTATATTTTAAGAAAAATGTCATATGAAGATATTTTCAATTTGCCTGATGTTTCTGAAGGTCTTGAATATTCAATTAAAAATGTTTCAAATTCCTGCAATAGTATAGTTGAGTTTTTAAATATTATAAATTCTAAAAGATATACTTCGACTAGATTTCAGCGTATTTTACTTTATGCTTTACTTGATATAACTAAAAAAGATATGCTTATCTCTAAAAAAAATATACCTTATGTTAGAGTTTTAGGTTTTAATGATAATGGTAAAAGATTAATTTCAGAGATTAATAAAAATAATCCAAATGTTCAAATTGTTACTTCTGTTAAAAAGTTTTTGGATGATAATCCTAATAAAGCTTTGAAGACTATGATTGAAAAGGATATTTTTGCTACTAATGTTTATTCTATTGGTTTTGAATATGATTCTTTTAACAATTTAGATTTTACCCATAAATTTATAAAATTGTAGTTAATTTATTATACATATTTTTTATATAAAATTTTTAGACTACTTTGTAAATGTTACAAAATAGTCTTTCTTTATATTTGCATTTATTTTTCTATTTTTTGAGTTATTGGCAATTACAGTTATTTATATCATTCATATAAAATTTCTTTTCTGCTAATTTATCTTGGACTCCTCTTAATGCTTCTCCAAATCTTTGGAAATGAACTACTTCTCTTTGTCTTAAATATCTTAATGGATCTAATACATCAGGATTGTCTCTGCATAAATTTATTAATTTTTCATAAGTCGCTCTTGCTTTTTGTTCTGCAGCAAGATCTTCTTGTAAATTTGCAATTGGATCACCTTTGCATGCAATATATGATGCTGTAATGGTAAGGAGAATGATAAAAACTTAGAGTAGACAACCATTCACCTAATTAAATATTTTGAGATTTGGTTCATAAAACCTATTTTAAATTAAAACTAAGGAGAAAACAGATGGAAAACAAATTTAAAATAGAAGGTTTATGGATACCATATCAAATTTTAACAAATAAAAATTTAAGAGATAAAGAAAAAATAATTTATTCGTTAATATTATTTTTTAGTAATAATAAAGGTTATTGTAGTATAAGAAATAAATATTTAGAAGATTTACTTTCTAGGTCAACTAAAAGAATTTCAAGTATAATAAATACATTACAAAAAAATTATAAAAAATATAATATAATTAGCAATTAT
>CAPNAQ010000037.1 GCA_948663505.1 uncultured Clostridia bacterium
ATAAAATTATAATTGACTTAATAGACAAAAAAAGATAAAATATAAATAAAGGCATGATGAAAAGATTTAACATTTAGTATTGCTTACATATCATATAAAGTAGGTGTTTATAATGGTAAAAATATATAATACAGATTTAGAAACAAATCAACTAGAAGAAATAAAAGAATTTAAAAAGGGAAGTTGGATAAATTTAGTAAACCCATCAGAAATAGAAATAAAAAAAGTATGTGAAAGTATAAAAATACAAGAAGATTTTATAAGAGATGCATTAGACTATGAAGAAAAAGCAAGAATAGATATAGAAGAAGATGACAAAACGATTCTTTTTATAGTTGATGTTCCAATAGTAGAAAGAAATGGAGAAAATGATATATATACAACAATGCCACTAGGGATGATAGTAGTAAGAGATGATTTTTTTATAACTGTATCACTAAGAAAGAATAAAGTTATAAATGACTTTGAAAGAAGAAAGATAAAAGACTTTCAAACTTATAAAAAATCTAAATTAATATTTCAAATATTATATTTGAATTCTTCTTATTATTTGTCTTACTTAAAAATGATAAATAAAGAAACTGAAATTGCTGAATATGTATTAAAAAATTCAATGAAGAACAAAGAATTATTAAAATTATTAGATTTAGAAAAGAGTCTAGTATATTTTACAACATCTTTAAAATCAAATGAAATTGTTATGGAAAAAACTTTAAGAGGAAAAATTATAAAATTATATGAAGACGATGAGGAAATACTTGAAGATGCCATAACGGAAAATAGACAAGCTATAGAGATGTCAAAAATTTATAGTGATATTTTAAATGGAACAATGGATGCATATGCTTCTATTATTTCAAATAATTTGAATGGAGTTATGAAATTTTTAACTGCAATTACAATTGTTTTAGCAATTCCTACAATGGTTTCTAGTTTTTGGGGGATGAATGTTAACATACCTTTTCAAAATAGTAGATTTGGCTTTATTATTATGATTTTTATATCTGTTATATTAACTTTATTAGTAACATTATGGTTAAAGAGAAAAGAAATGCTTGACTAAAAAATATCAATTTTTTGCATAATTTTTAATTTTTGTCATATATTAATAGTGAAAATAAATATATTGGAGGAATATGTGATGAAAATTGTGGACAAGATTGCTTTGGTATTGATTATTATTGGAGCTATTAACTGGGGTCTTATAGGTTTCTTTAAATTTAATTTAGTTGAGACTATTTTTGGTAGTATGACTATTATCACAAGAATTATTTATGCTTTAGTTGGTATTTCAGGTCTTTGGGGCATTAAATTATTATTTGATGACTAGTTTTATTCCCACCTATTTAATTAGGGGGGCTTTTTTTGTTCTTTTTATAACTTTAATTTTGTTTTTTTGCAGAACTTATTATTTAGAAAATAAAAAACTGAAACTTAAATTGTATAATACTTGAAAGATAATAAAAAATAATATATAATAGCAAAAACAAAAAACTTTAAGAGATTTTTAGATAATGATGAATGTATAGAATCAAAAAGAAGGGAAAGGTAAAAATGTTAAGTGCAAATGGAGTAACTGTAAGATTTGGAAAAAGAGTGTTATTTGAAGATGTAAATATAAAATTTGGAAAAGGAAACTGTTATGGAATTATAGGAGCAAACGGAGCAGGAAAATCAACATTTTTAAAAGTATTATCAGGAGAAATAGAACCAAGCAAAGGAGATGTAAGCATAGAAAAAGGAGAGAGGCTATCAATATTAAAACAAGATCACTTTGCATATGAAGAAAACACAGTAATAGATACAGTAATGATGGGAAACAAAGAACTATATGATATAATGAAACAGAAAGATGAAATATATGCAAAACCTGACTTTTCAGAAGAAGATGGAATGAAAGCTGCAAAATTAGAAGAAAGATTTGCAGAATTAGATGGATGGAATGCTGAGTCAGATGCGGCAATGTTATTAAATGATTTAGGAATTATACCTGAAAATCATTATAAATATATGAAAGAAATAGAAGCAAGGGAAAAAGTAAAAATATTATTAGCACAAGCATTGTTTGGAAATCCAGATGTATTATTACTAGATGAACCAACAAATGACTTAGATTTAAAAAGTATAAACTGGCTACAAGAATTTTTAATAAACTTTGAAAATACTGTAATAGTAGTATCACATGATAGATATTTTTTAAATAAAGTATGTACACATATTGCAGATGTTGATTTTGGAAAAATAAAAGTATATCCAGGAAATTATGATTTTTGGTATGAATCAAGTCAATTAGCACTAAAACAAATGAAAGAACAAAATAAGAAGAAAGAGGAAAAAATTAAAGAACTTCAAGACTTTATAGCAAGATTTAGTGCAAATGCTTCAAAATCGAAACAAGCTACATCAAGAAAGAAAACATTAGAGAAAATAGAATTAGATGAAATAAAACCATCAAATAGAAAGTATCCATATGTAGATTTTAAGCCTGATAGAGAAGCAGGAAAAGAAATATTGCAAGTAAAAAATATTTCAAAGACATATGAAGGTGTAAAAGTATTAGATAATGTAACATTTACAGTAAAGCAAGATGACAAGATTGCATTTTTAGCGGATAATGAAATTGCAAAAACAGTATTATTCCAAATAATAGCAGGAGAATTAGAACCAGATAATGGAGAATTAATATGGGGAACGACTATCTCAAAAGCTTACTTCCCTAAGGACAATAATTATTTATTTGAATCAAATGAGAGTATAACAGAATGGCTTAGACAATATTCAAAAGATCCTGATGAAACATATGTAAGAGGATTTTTAGGAAGAATGTTGTTTTCAGGAGATGAAGCTTTAAAAGAAGTTAATGTATTATCAGGTGGAGAAAAAGTAAGATGTGTTCTTTCAAAAATGATGCTTTCAGGAGCAAATTTCTTAATTTTTGATGAACCAACTAACCATTTAGATATGGAAAGTATAACATCTGTAAATAATGGTATGACAAATTTTAAAGGTAATATCTTATTTACTTCTCATGATCATCAATTAACTCAAACTGTTGCTAATAGAGTTATTGATATTAAAGAAAATGGAAGTATAATTGACAGAGAAGTTACATATAATGAATATTTGGGAATTGAATAATGTAAAAAAATAGATATATTTCATAAATGAGTATATCTATTTTTTTTACATTATAGAAAAGTTATATTGATACATTAGTATTAATTATATATTTTAAAATTATTCTAAAAATTCATATTATTTTAATCATGCCTCTTTTGTTTTATAATCCAAAAAGGGACGACCCTATTGTCCTATTGTCACACATTTGTAATAGAAATTTAATAAAAAAACAAAAAAATGTAGAAAAATAGCTTCCGTAAAGAGATTTAAAATAAGGGAATAAAGTACAGAAATGTTATATTGATTTTTACAAAAATAAAGATTATGATTAGCTAAAATAATCTTTAAAGGAGAAAAAGGGATGAAAAGCAATATAGGTATTAATAGGAAAAATAAAATAATAACTGCAAGTATTATAGTTGGAACAGTAGTAATAACAACATTAGCAATAAATGTATATTTAAGACATAATGTTAACTCAAAGTTAAATGATAAACTTGCTATTAAAGATGTTTCAAATACAACTTTAAGTCATACAGAAGATGCAGATAATTCTTTTATGGTAGATGAAGTCATGGAGCCAGTTGAGATTCAAAAAGTAAATATACAAACAGATAATACAAATAAGAGTTGGGCAAGAAATGGTAGTAATGTAAAAGTATATATGAAATTTTCAGATGAACTTACAGTTAGACCTACTGTAAAAATTGCTGGTCAAAATGCAGTTGTTATTGATAGTGATCTATCAGAATATGATTATATAGCACAATATCATATAGCAGACAGTGAAAAATTATTATCAGAGGGTAATATTGGATTTGAGGTTAGTAATTACTCAGGAAATAATGGAATAGTTGGTGAAACAGTAAATACCACAACTGATGGAAGTACAGTTACATATGATAGAACAAAGCCTATAATTGCAAATGTAAATTACAATGAAGAAGCAGGAGTTGCTAAAAATGAAGAGTGGAGAAGAAAACAAAAAGCAACAATTACAGCAACAGATAATTTAACAACAAATAGTTCAGAAATTAAGTTTGAATATGAATGGGTTAAAGAAGGCGAGTATAGTACTAATTTAACTTTAGGAATAAATGGAGAAGAAATATCAAAAAGTGGTGGAACTGGAAAATATAGTGTTTATTGTAAAGTCACAGATTTAGCAGGAAATGAAGTTCATATGATTACAGATCCATTTTATTTAGATAATTCTATAACAAAATGTGGAGGGGTAAAAGTTACATATAATACAGAAAATGGAAAAGAATATAAGTTTATAGAGCTTACAGATGATATGGGAAATAAATATTATGAAGGTGGATATATTACAGGAAATAACCTTTACATTATGAAACAAGATGGAGAAGATAATGAGAGTGGACATAAGGAAACAATTTATGAAATATATAGACTTAATAATTATGGAACAAGTGAGGAAACTGAAATAGTTGTAGGTTATGGAACTGTACAAGATACACAAATTTTAAATGATGGAGATTATAAAATTGTAGTTACAACAAAAGATAATGCGTTAACAAAAGATTCAGTACAATTACCAAATATTGAAACAAAAACATATATATTGCATAAAGGAAGACCTAATATTGAATTCTCACCAAATGGTGTACAAGAACATACAGTAAATGTATCAACAAGAGCAAAAATAAAAGATACTGTAAATTCATACAAGTCAGCTTCATATGCTTGGGCTAAAGAAGGAGAAGAGCCAACTACATATAAAAATTTATCTATACAAAGTTTAATGAATGGAACAACAATAGATTTTGACTCAGATATAAAAGATAATGCAAAATACAATTTGTATATTAAGACAATAGATACAAATGAGAATACCAATATAACAAAAAGTGAATCATTTTATGTTGCAAATAAAGTTGAAAATCCTGGAACTATAGGATTTAAATTAAATGATGAGAGTGGTAAAGAATATCTAGAAAAAACATATACAAATAAAAATGTTTTTGTATATATAAAAGATCAGGGAAAAGATGATTTTGGAGGAATTATTCAGAATACATATTCTATACAAAAAGATTCAAAAACAATAGTAGGAGATAATACAACAGAAAGTACTGTATTAAAAGATTCTGGTAAATATACAATTTCTCTAAAAACAACTAATAGTATAGGAGCTATAAAATATCAAAATTATGAAGTTTGGATAGATAAAGATAAACCTGTGGTAAGTTTTACAGGTGTCGGAGAAATAACAGAAAGTATTACAGTTGAAATTGAAGATGATGGAATATGTAAAAGTGAAATAAATATAGATACTTTGAAGTATTATTGGACAAGAAGTGATAAAACACCATCATTACAAGATTTTGAAGGTACAACAGAAAATGGATTAAGAGGAAAAATAGGAGATACAAATTCTTCTATTAGAATTCCTTCAAATGTTTCAGGAAAATGGCATTTATGGGTATATGCAGAAGATAATGTTGGAAATTCAACATTAGAGACAGTAGAAATGAACTTTAACATAGATAATGAACCACCAATTGCAGGAATGCTAAAATTAACTTATCAAGATGAAAGTGGAGAATGGAAAGAGTATACAACAGTTGCAAAAAAAGATGAAAATGGAAAAATTGTTAATGAAGGTATATTTACAAAACATGCAATTAGGATTGATTTAATAAATGGATATGATGCAGATAGTGGTATAAAGTCTAATACATATAGTATAACTAGAAGAAATGATAATAAATCTTTAGCTACAAATGAAACTGATTGGTGTACAATTATTGCAAGTGGAATTTACGATGTAAAAATCGAAACTACAGATAATAGAAATAATAAATCTTCAAGAGAATATATTTTAAAAATTGACAAAAATGCACCAAATATAACATTTAATCCAAATAGGAATAATACTTATGCAAAAAGACATGATATGACAGTTTCAGTAACTGAACCTGAAACTGAGGCAGGGGTAAAGGAATCAAATACAAAATATGTATGGATTGGTTGTAATCCTGAGATAACAGAAATTTCTAATAGAGAGCAGTTATTGCAAAAGTTAAGAGAAATACAACAAAATATTGGAGAGGCTTCAGAAGGTGACTATATTCGTGAATTAAATAAAAATGGAATAGACTATATTGAAACATCAATAGACTCAGAAAGTAAAATTTCAACACCATCTGAAAAATCGGGAGCATATTATTTATATGTAAAAGCAGAGGATAATTTAGGAAATAAAATAACAAAGATGTCTGATAGCTTTAATATAGATAATATAATTCCAACAACTCCAAATATTAGAGCAACAAAGTCACAAATGATTGGAACTTCTTTACAAGATGTTAATTATTATGGAGAAAAAACAAACCAAGATATAACTGTAATTGCTGAAAATAGTACTTCATTAAGTGGAGTAGATAAATATGAATATACATATATTACAGAAGGTGGAGAATGGACTGATTGGAAAGATGGAACTCAAATATCAACTAAAAATGGGAATAAAATAGGAGTAGCAAAAATAACAGAACATGGAATAACAGTTGTTAAATTTAGAAGTATTTCTGAATTAGAAGATGGAACTTTAGTAAGTCAAGAGACAGAAGAATTTACAGTTGTTATAGATAAAAAAGGTCCAAAAGTAACATTTGCAAATTGTGATGATGGAGGAAATGGACAAACACAAGGAATACAAAACATAAAAGTTAGAGTAACAATAACAGATGAAAATGGAATAAATGAAAATACATTAAAATATAAATGGGCAAAATTTGACACAATAGAAGATTACAATGAACTATCAAACAAAAAACAAGATGAATTAGAATATTTAGTAGAAGAAGGAACAATATTTAAAAGTGGAGAAGAAATTCCTAGTCCAGTGTCTACAAGTGGAATTTATGCAATAATAATAAGTGCAGAAGATAGTTTTGGAAATAAAACCATTACATATAGTAATTATTATTTACTAATAACAGATAAAACAGCGCCAAAGATAACATTTGCAAATTATGATAATGGTCAAAATGGATGCGAACAAAGTGTAGAAAGTATAAAGGTAAGAATAACAGCAACAGATGAAAGTGGAATAAATGAAAATACATTAAGATATAGTTGGGTAAAATTTGATACAGTAGAAAAATATAAAGAATTATCAAATAAAAATCAACAAGAATTATCAGAAATAATGGGAGAAGGAATGATATTTAAAAATGGAGAAGAGATCCCAAGTCCAGGTTCAGCAAGTGGTATATATGCAATATTAACAAGTGCAGAAGATATTTACAAAAATAAAGTTATTTCTTATAGTAATTATTATGTTTTAAATTTAGAAAATGATCATAAGGTAGATTATCAAATTTCAAATGAATTTATAACTAAAGTATTGCCTGAGACAACAAGTAAGGACTTTTTGACTAATATTAAAAAGGTAATTACTGGAACAAAATATGAAATTTTTGATAGTAAAGGTAATAAAATAGCCAATGAAGCTAATGTTACTACAGATTCAGTTCTAAAAATTGATAATAATAAACAGTATAAAATTGTAGTAATTGGAGATGTAAATGGTGATGGTAAAATGAATGGTTTAGACTTGGCAAGAGTTAGATTATATTTAGTCGGTAAATTATCATTAAATAATACTTTTGAAAAGGCTATTGATATTAATAATGATTCAAGACAGAATGGTATAGATTTATCTAAAATGAGATTAATTTTAGTGGGTCTTTCTAAATTTTAAAAAAGTGTGACAAAGGGGTCGTCCCTTTTTGTCACACTTTTTAGATTTACTAAAAGCGTTACTATTTATAATTTACTATAAATTAAAATTTACAGTTTTAAAAAATATACTATAAATTTGTTAGCTTTTCCATTTGTTCATTATCTCCTACAATTGAAATAATTTTATTGAGTTGTTTTTTTAGTAATTGATATAAATTAGTGTCAACAGAACCTTCAATTTTTGATTCATAATCTGAAATAGCCTTATTAATATCAATAATTCTCATTCCTCTAGTTTTTATTGAAGTATTTTTATACATATAAATTGGTATATAATAAACTTTATCTATAGAAAGCTTACCATTAGAATGTTTAGTAAGTATTAAATTTAAAATTATAGAATTTCTTGTATTTTCAGCATTTTGATCACAAATAAAGTTGCCTAAAGCATAAATTACAAAACATTCTTTGGTTGAACCATCTTCTAAAGTTATTTTTCTTTTTTCCATGGGTTCTAAAGTATGAGGGTGGTTTCCTAATATAATATCAACACCATTTTGAAAAAGGAAATCAGCTAGTTTTTTTTGTTCATCATTAGCAGTTGTTCTATATTCTGTTCCCCAATGCATACAAGCAATAATAACATCAGCATTTTGACTTTGTGCTGTTTTAATATGTTTTTTTATTAGATCTTCGTCAATCAAGTTTACACAGAATTCTTTATTATTAGGTGAAGGAATGCCATTTGTTCCATAAGTGTAATTTATAAATGCAATTTTTACACCTTTTACATATTTAAACAAAATTTTATCTTGCTCTTCTTGAGTCTTGTAAGTACCAAGATGAGAAATGTTAGCATTATCTAATACATCTATAGTTCTTGAAAGACCTGAAAATCCCATGTCTAAACAATGATTCCCAGCTGTAGAAATAACGTCAATTCCTATATCTCTTAATGAATATGCTAAATTATCTGGGCTATTAAATGTGGGATAATTACTATAACCTCGTTCTTCTCCAGCAAAACAAGTTTCTAAACTTGCAACAGTAATATCTGAATTTTTTGTATATGTGTTGATTTCATCAAAGACATATGAAAAATCATATGTTTTTGTAAAAGAATTATATGCATCCCAATATTGTGTATTATGACACATAACATCTCCGATTGCACATAATGTGAATGTTGTATCTGTTTGATTTTTAGAGTTTTGATCGTTTTTGATATTTACTGTATTTTCTAAAGTTGTTAAATTGTTTTTCATTTCTTTTTTATATGTAGCATATAGCTCATTTTTTTCCCCTTGATTTGAGGAGGTTAATATAATTGCTATACAAATTAAAGTAATGAATAATGTAATTATAAAAATATTTAGAATTTTACTTAATTTTTTGTGCTTAGTTTTTTTATTATTTTGTATATTTGGTTCCAATCTAACTCCTCCCTTTATACCATTATTTATTTTTACTTTTATTGTCAAATTCAAAATATTATAGAGTAACTTTAAAATATCATATATAACGAAAAAATACAATAAAAATCGACATTTAAGTTTCAACTTTATTACAATAATATTACAAGTTTAAGTCAAATTTGTACAAATATTGATTTTTATTTACAGAAAATATATAATATAACAAAAAATGTAAGTTATGGATAAATAATTAGATTTAAAAAGGAGATAGAAAATGAAAGAGATATTATCAAATATCATAAAGGTTATATTAATAATTGTAGTTATTATTTCAATAACTGACATATCAAAAGCAGATACTACAACAAAATTATCTTTAAAATCAGATAAAACTTCGGTAACAAATGGTGAAGAATTTACTGTAAGTATATATGTATCTAATATAGATTTAAATCAAGGTATAATGTGTGTTTCAGGGAAAATTTCATATGATTCTAAAATATTAGAACCTATTGCTTCAGATAATACAACATACAATGGATGGACAACTTCTTGGAATACATCAAGTGGAGTTATTTTAGTAGATAGAGGTAATGGAATATCATCAGAACAATGTATAGCAAAGCTTAAATTTAAAGTAAAAGAAAATGTAAGTGTTGATAAAGATACAATATTATTTAGTAATATTTCTGTTTATAATAGTGAGGAAGAACAAGAATGTCCAAATACATCTTGTGAAATTGCTTTAAAAACAGAAGATTTTCCAACAGATGATAATAAAAATCAAAATGAAGGTGAAGAAAAACCAAAAGAAGATGAAAACCAACCTCAAAAGACACCAACACAAGAACAACAAAAAACAAATACTCAGACAACCCAAACAACTACTAAATCTACAAATAATAAAAATACTCAAATACCTGTTAAAAGTTCAACTAGTGATGAAGAAATACCATATTTGGGTGTTAGTGAATGGATAGTTGGTGCTATATTGTTAGTGACAATTATAGGAATATTTACTTATAGAGGTTATAAAAAATATAATAATGTATAAGAAAATGTCCAGTTTCATTTTTGGACAGTCCCTAAATTAAAACAGCTGTAAAGCTTTGCTTGTTACAGCTGTTTTATGTAGAACTGGACATTTTCAAATGTAAAATCTAAAAAGGAAGTGTTTTTAAAATGGATAAAATCATAAAAATATTAGCAGAAGAATTAAACATAAAAACAACACAGGTAGAAAATACTATAAAGTTAATTGATGAAGGGAATACGATTCCTTTTATTGCACGTTATAGAAAAGAAGTTACAGGAGGATTAAGTGATGAAACTCTAAGAACTTTTGGTGAAAGATTAGCATATTTAAGAAATTTAGAAACTAGAAAAGAAGAAGTTATAAAATCTATAGAAGAACAAGGGAAACTTACAGATGAAATTTTACAAGCAGTTGCTATTGCAAAAACTTTAGCAGAGGTAGAAGATATTTATAGACCATATAAACAAAAGAAAAAGACAAGAGCAACAGTAGCTAAAGCCAAAGGATTAGAACCATTAGCACAAATAATAATTGAGCAAAAAGAAAATATACCAATAGAAAAATTAGCAGAAGAATATGTAAATATTGATAAACTTTCTGAAGAAGATAAAAAGAATAAGGATAAAGTTGTATCAAATGCACAAGAAGCAATACAGGGTGCTTTAGATATTATTGCAGAAGATATCTCTGATAATGCTAAATATAGAAAAGAAATAAAAAGACAGTGTTACAGAGAAGGCCTAATAAAAACAAAAGCAAAAGATGAAGACGCTAAATCTAATTATGAGATGTATTATAATTATAGTGAAGCTATTAAATATATTCCTAGTCACAGAATTTTAGCTATAAATAGGGGAGAGAAAGAGGAATTTTTAAAAGTTTCAATAGAAAAACCTCAAGATAAAATTTTGGCATATATTGAAAGAGATGTAATAAAGGGTGATACGCAATTTACACAAATGCTAAAAAATACAATATTGGATAGTTTTGAAAGATTAATTGAACCTTCAATTGATAGAGAAATTCGATCAGATTTAACTGAAAAGGCAGAGGAAAAAGCAATAAAAGTTTTTGGACAAAATTCAAAACAATTATTATTAGGAGCACCAATTAAAGGAAAAACTGTTATGGGATTTGACCCTGCATATAGAACTGGTTGCAAAATTGCTGTAATTGATGATACAGGAAAGGTTTTAGACTATACAACAGTATATCCAACAGAGCCACAAAATGATGTTGAAGGCGCTAAAAAAGAATTACTTAAATTAATAGAAAAAGATAAAATTGATATGATTGCAATAGGAAATGGTACTGCTTCAAGGGAGTCTGAAATGTTTGTTGCAGATATGATAAAGGAGGCAGAAAGAGAAGTTCATTATGTAATTGTAAGTGAAGCAGGTGCATCAGTATATTCTGCCTCTAAACTTGCAACAGAAGAATATCCTAACATTAATGTTTCTATTAGAGGAGCAATATCAATTGCAAGAAGATTACAAGATCCACTTGCAGAGCTAGTAAAGATAGATCCAAAAGCAATTGGTGTTGGACAATATCAACATGATGTAAATCAAAAAAAATTAGCTGAAAGTCTTACAGGAGTTGTGGAAGATAGTGTTAATAAAGTTGGTGTAGATGTAAATACTGCAACACCTTCATTACTTTCTTATGTATCAGGGATAAATAATACAATTGCAAAAAATATTGTAAAATATAGAGATGAAAATGGAAAGTTAAAAGAAAGAAAAGAGCTTTTGAAAGTTCCTAAATTAGGAAAAGTTGCCTATGAACAATGTGCAGGATTTTTGAGAATAATTAATGGAAAAAATCCTTTAGAAGTTACAGCAGTTCATCCTGAAAGCTATGAAGCAACTGAAAAATTATTAAAATTACTAAATTTTGATAAAGAAGATTTGAGAGATAAACAAAAAATAGAAGATATAAGACAAAAATTAAAAACTATAGATATTCATAAAATGGCAAATGAACTTGAAATTGGTGAGATGACATTAACAGATATTATATCAGAATTAAGTAAGCCTGGTAGAGACCCTCGTGAAGATATGCCTAAGCCTATTTTGCGTTCAGATGTGTTAAAGTTGGAAGACTTAAAAGAAGGAATGATACTTTCAGGTACTGTTAGAAATGTTATCGATTTTGGTGCTTTTGTGGATATTGGTGTCAAATATGATGGCTTAGTTCATATTTCGGAAATGAGTGAAAAGTTTATTAAAAATCCATCTGATTTGCTTTCTGTTGGTGATGTTGTTAAAGTTAAAGTTATTAAAATTGATATGGATAGAAAAAAGGTTGCTTTATCTATGAAAAATTTATAAAATACATTGCACACAAATTTATTGCAAAAATTTGGCTTTAATAATTATTTTTAAAGATAAAATAGAGAGAACTCTTATATAAGTTCTCTCTACCATTTTTATAAATTTTCATTATTATCGATATCTTCTACATTAGAAACTACTTCATTATCTGAAGAATTTCCATTAAGATGTTTATAAAAAGCTATAATAGCAAATTGCATATAAGGAAGTAACCATAATAGACCAATTCCTAAAGTAAAACTTGCTAAAATAGACCAACCTATAAATGATAGTTGTAAGCAGAATAATTTTCCACGATTACCAGTCATTAATTCTTGGCTTTTTAAAACAGCATCTTTGGAAGTCATATCAGGGTTATCTATAGCAATTAACATAGCTAATTGATAGTAAAAAGATTTAGTAATAGCCCAAATCATAGAAACTATTAACAATATAAATCCTATTATACCAAAGGCTATACCTGCTCCACTAATAGTAGGAGATACTGCTGAATAAAATACTGATGATGAAGCATATGAATATATAATACTTCCAATAGATATAGCTATAAGAAAATAAGATACTATTACTAATATAATAGGAACTATCATTTTTAATGCTATATTTAAGCTAACACCCCATGATTTTTTAAAATTGTCAAATCCTAAATTTACAAAATCAAAAGCACCTACATCTTCACCATTAAATACCTTAAATAAAGAATAAATTAATCCAAAACCTAAAGGTATTTCAATAACTAGCTCTGCTAAACTTAAGATTGGTTGTATAGCGTTTGGCAATATTCCTTCAATAAAACCCATAACAAAGAATAGTGCTGCATATGCTAATACCATTAAAGCAACTTTTCCCCATTTTCCAGTTAATCTTCTACGTGCCTCTTCTCTGAAATCTGATGATAACATTTAAAATCCCCCTTTCATTTTTAAATGTGTTTATATAATAGGAACTTATAATGTTCCTATTATATAAAATAATACAGTAATAAATTGAAAAAGTCAACAAAAATAGACAAAAGGTGACTAAAAAAGAATATATATTTCTTATAATAATATA